>DBXF01000048.1:46274-46710 GCA_002309295.1 Bacteroidales bacterium UBA1219
CTCCTTTCCGCGGCCATTTCGACGGCAACGGCCGTAGCATCACCAACCTTACCATGAGCAACACTACCGGCACCCACAATGGTTTGTTCGGTATGATTATAGGCGGTAGCATCAAAAACCTCACCGTGGGCGGAACTGTGGCCGGTGGCGACACTACTGGTGGTATCGTGGGTAGCGCGGTGAACAGTAGAATTATTGGATGTACCAACAACGCATCGGTTACCGGTTCGTATTATGCTCACGGCGGTATTGCCGGAAGCATGATTCTTTCCAAAATCATCGATTGCCGAAACACAGGCGGTATTGCTGGAAGCTACAGCACTGGCGGTATTGTGGGCTATGCCAACACAAGGTCGGCCATACACCGCTGCACCAACACCGGAACCATCAGCAATTACAGCCAGTATCATGGCGGTATTGCCGGATATTTCTACAA
>DBXF01000048.1:46734-52838 GCA_002309295.1 Bacteroidales bacterium UBA1219
TGCCGCAACACCGGCTCGGTAACGGGAAGCTCGTACACTGGCGGTATAGTGGGTTATACCTATTACACCAACGTGGATTCCTGCTCCAACACATCCAATATAACCGCCTCTGGTTACTCATACATTGGTGGTGTGGTAGGATATGCCTATTATGCTAAAATCCGTCGTTGCTCCAACCGAGGCAATCTGTCAGGTTCCGGCTATCTGGGTGGTATCTGCGGCCGTCTTTATGGAAGTACCTGCTACCTGCAATATTGTGTAAATAACGGACATTTGAATGCCACAGGTACCAACGTGGGCGGTATAGTGGGTTATACATATTATAGTTATATAGAATACAACACCAACAGTGGTGATGTTACAACAACTTCGACATCTGCGTCGAGTTATGTCGGTGGTATTGTCGGTTATGACGGCTCGTCGGCTTATGTCCGCTACAACCTCAACGGCGGATATATTAAAAGTGCCGGCGGAAGTGTGGGCGGTATATGCGGTTACAGCTATGGAAGCACATACGTTACCTACAACCTCAATGTAAACAACGTAAAAGGCGGTGCCAACACTGCCGCCATTGCTGGTTCGGGTACTGTGGCAACAACCAACTACTGGGACAAACAGATGTGTCCGACTACCTTGCTTTATGGCACAACGGCCAATGCCTCGTGCGCCAAAACTACAGCACAGCTGGTAGGCGTGGCCACATATCCCAGCACTACTTATTTCACGGCTACAGCCAATCTGTACCCCATCCCCACCGGCCTTGCCGACAGCCTCGGCTCCAAACTCGCGGCAACGCCTATACGTCTTGTGAATAATGAGAATGTGGACGATGTAGCAACCAACTTCACAGTGGTTACCCTCAACAGCGTGAGCTGGTCGAGCAGTGTCCCCAGTGTAATTAGTATTAGTGGTGCCAATGGCACGGTAAATGGTTTCGGCTCCACACAGATTACGGGTACTGTAAGCGGGATGCAGAAACACCTTTGGGCTTTCCACATACCTACATTCTGCGGCGGTAGCGGTACACAGGCCGACCCGTATCTGATTTGTACGGCCTACACCCTTGATACTCTTGCACAGTGTGTAAACGCCGGTATGGATTTCAACAACCTGTATTTCAAAGTTGTCAACGACCTCGATCTTACCCCGTTCAGCAACTGGCGTGTGATAGGTGAGACAATGTCCACCCCCTTCAAAGGCCATTTCGACGGAAACAACAAAACCATCAGCAACCTTAAAATAACAGGAACAACCAACTACCGAGGTCTGTTCGGAGTGGTGCTCGGTACCAGTACAACCCAAAAGGCCGATATCCACCACCTTACCGTGCGTGGTGCAGTGTCGGGCGGTAGCTACACCGGCGGCATCGTAGGTTATTGCGACTATACCAAGCTGTACAATATCAAAAACTACGCCACGGTGGCCACCACGAGCTACAGTTACCATGGCGGTATAGCCGGCGAGGCTTACTACTACTGCGATTTCGACAGTTGCGAGAACCACGCCACCGTACAAGGTTCAAGTTACACAGGTGGTATAGCTGGATATTGCGATTATTACAACAAATTCCGCAACTGTATCAATACCGGTGCTGTCACGGGATCCTCTTACAGCGGTGGTATTGCTGGACGAAATTATTACTATGGACTGTTCCGCAACTGTACCAACACCGGCAATCTGTCGGGTTCCAGCTATTCAGGTGGTATTTGTGGATATCCCTATTATTACGACACCATCCGCCATTGTCACAACACAGGTAATATTACAACGTCGGCATCCTATGTCGCTGGTATCGCAGGATACAAATATGGTTATGGATATATCGATAGCTGTTCTAATTCGGGTGATGTTACAGGCTCCTCTTATTTGGGCGGTATTGTGGGATATATGTACACCTCTCAGTTTATCAAAGACTGCCAGAATAGTGGTGATATAACAAGTACATCGGGCTATGTCGGAGGTATCGCTGGTTATTACTACAGCAGCAACAGCTCGCTGACAAGTATCTACGAAATCCGCAACTGTCCTAACACCGGTAATGTGACAGGAACTTACTATGTGGGCGGTATTGTGGGTTATGGAGGATATTCCCGCATACGTTTCTGCGACAACCGAGGCAATGTTATTGGAAACCAATATGGCATCGGTGGTATCGTTGGTTACAACTATTATTATTGCTTGATATCGGGCTGTAACAACTATGGTGATGTGAAATCCACATACACCGGGACTACATTCGATGGTACATACTATGGAACAGGCGGTATTGTTGGTAGCTCCAACTACGGCACCAACATCAGTGGTACTACAACTTACGTTGTGGATAGCTGTAACAACTATGGTGATGTTACATCATCTGCATACAATACCGGTGGTATTATGGGACAACTGTACTATTATGCCGGCTCGGTAAGGAAATGCCATAACTACGGTAATGTAAAAGGTACTTACTATGTTGGCGGTGTTACGGGTTTCCACCGTGGTGCTTACAACTCCACAGCAAGCTACGCTCCGTTCCTTATCTCGTGTTCCAACGCCGGAGATGTTACCGGTACGGAAAATGTGGGTGGCATAGTGGGAAAGAATGGTTACACAAGTTACGGCTACAATGCCAAAGTACAAGAATGTGTGAACGTGGGACGTGTCAAAGGAAATCAATATGTGGGCGGTATCTGCGGCCATAACTATGGATATAGTAGCTACAAATCTATGGTTACAGGCTGTCTCAACGCAGGTATAGTGGAGGGCTCCAACTACACTGGCGGCGTGTGCGGTTATACTTATTCTAGTTCCTACGCCCTTCAGGATTACAACCTCAATGTGGCCAATGTGCTTTGCACAGGTACCTACCAAGGTGCTGTGGACGGCTACAGCTACGCTCCCACATCGTGCTATTTCGACTCTCTGATGTGTCCTGCACAATATTATTATTACAATACTGCAGCAACCACAACTACGGGCAAACGCACATCGGCTCTCACCGACGGCACCTTCAACCCCAGCGCAACATACTTCACAGCTACGTCGGGACTCTATCCTCGTCCTACCTCGATAGCCAACCATCCTACGACAATTCTTGCAGCTACCCCGGTGTTCCTCGACGAGACCACAAGTCCCACCAATCACGTGGAAAATGTGAACTACTGCTACACCGTGGGCACTGGCAACAATGTAAGTTGGACTTCTTCCGACCTCTCAAAGACCGCCATAACTGGCAGCAACGGATCGATACTTTCTGTAGGTACTCCTACCATCATTGCTCATAAGGATTCCATCGTCAAGGAGGTGGACCTCGAAATAGCTTCTCTCCCAGCTTTCAGCACGTTTACCTATCCCGCCATCAGCGACACCATAGGACACACTATCACAGCCATCCGTCCCTCGCTCACATCGGGATGCTCTTTTGTCAGCAACGACCTGCCTTACGGCCTTTCGCTCAACGCCTCCACTGGTGAGATTACCGGTGCTGTTTGCGACACAATGCACACCACTTTCACTGTGATAGCAGCCTGCTCGGGCTGTGTTATGTCGCAAGCCACTGTAAGAATCGACATCTTTCCTGACACCATTTGCTCTGGCTACACTGTAACTTTGCCCGCAGGTCATACTTGGTACTACGATGAAGATCTCACTATTCCGGTTCCAAACAACACTGCCGTTATCGACAGCAACACCACTTTCTATGCCGCAGGTATCGATATCGTTAATGCAACAGATTTCGATTACACTGGCTCGGTACAGACTTTCGTAGTGCCTGCTCAGCTCGATTCGGCCAAACTGCAGGTTTGGGGCGCACAAGGTGGTAAAGGCGCACAAAGCACATCCACATTCTATGCTGGCGGCAATGGCGGATATTCCGAAGGTATTCTTACCAATGCAGCAGGACAAACAATCTATGTTTATGTCGGCGGCAAAGGCCACGACGCTACTGGTCTCACCACTACAGGAGTAACTTATCCAGGTGGATGGAACGGCGGTGGCGCTGCCGGAAACCACACTTCTACTAGTGCATACCAAGGTGGCTCTGGCGGTGGCGGCACCGATATGCGTATTGGTGGAAACACCCTCTATTCGCGTGTTATCGTTGCCGGAGGCGGTGCCGGAACAGGTTATTCCAGCACTTACTATGGTGGTGTTGGAGGAGGTACTTCGGGCACTCAGTATGCAAGCACCTCGAGTGGCTATCCTGGCACTCAGAGTGCCGGTGGCTCAGGCAGTACCGGTGGTTCATACGCTTTCGGTTCGTCAAATGCTTCTAGCGTTAATGGTCAGGCAGGATCGTTCGGCCAAGGTGGTCAGGGCGGCTACGGTACAAGCTGTACTGGTGGCGGCGGTGGCGGCGGCGGCTGGTATGGCGGCGGCGGCGGCAAATCGGGCTCCTCAACAACTTGTTATGGCGGCGGCGGCGGCTCCGGATATGTTTACACTTCTTCTACAGCAAGTAGCTATCCTTCTGGCTGTCTGCTCAATAGCAATTATTATCTCACAAATGCACAAACAATTGCCGGAAATATGCCATTCCCATCTGTTGACGGAAATACCGAAACAGGTCATGCCGGCGATGGCTATGCACGTATAACAACTTATAGGTCTCTGAAAAACAAGTATATAATCAACACTCTGCCTCGTGTAACAGCACGTATCTCGGGCGATACTTCAATCTGCAACGGTACAGCTACCCTTACCATTCGTTTCACAGGCGGTGCTCCCTACCGTTACCGTATCACTGGCGACAATGCCGACCGCACGGCCAATGCCGACGTGGTGACAATTCAGGTTTCCCCGTCGACCTCTACATTATATTATGTAACTTACGTCAAATCCACAGTTACCGGATGCGAGGCCGTTCCCGACGAACTTACGGGTATCGGCATTGTGGATGTCTGCGGTAGCTCGATACTCTGTGCCGGCGACAGCCTAACACTGCCTTCGGGCTACACTTGGTACTCCGACTCCCGCCTCTCCAACCAGATACCAGGCGGCATCGTATGTCCCACACAGAACACTACATACTACCGTAGCGGTGCATCGTATGAAGTTACTGTGCTTCCTCGTGGTACAGCAACCATCCTCGACACAGTTTACAACATCTGCGACGACCCCACAGCCGAAGTGATTATCAACTTCACAGGTCTGCCTCCCTTCACTTACCGTATCACCGGCGACCGCACCGACCGTGTTACAAGCAACTACACAGTGCGTGTGCCTGTAACCACCGACACAAGTGCCATCGTTAAAGTTACCTACTTCAGCGACCTCAACACTCGTTGCTCAGGTGTTATCACCCACACTCATGCCGAGATTATCCTCTGCGACCAGCCCATCGTCTGCTACGGCGACACCGTTTGGTTGCCTGCAGGACAGTGGTACTACGATATGAGAATGACAAGGCCGGTTACCACACCTTATATTGTTCCCGACCAAACCACAGTTCTCTTCCTCACCGTAAACGATACCGTTGATTTCGATTACACTGGCAACGAGCAGGTTTATCGTGTGCCCGGCGGTACCGACAGCGTTTATATGGAAGTCTGGGGCGGCGAAGGCGGAAGCCAGCTTGTATATAGCGGTCAGTTCTTGGGCGGAAAAGGCGGCTATTCGAAAGGAAGAATGAAAGCCGCTTCCGGTGACGTTCTTTACGTCTATGTCGGCGGTAAAGGTGCCAATGGCGGCAATGGTTCTACCAATCACGCTAATGGTGGATTCAATGGCGGCGGTAACAGCGGTACCAACTCTACGACATCCTATTTCTGGGCCGGCGCCGGTGGCGGCGGATCAGACATTCGTGTTAATTCCAACTCGTTGTACGCACGTGTTATTGTTGCCGGTGGAGCCGGTGGAGCCGCTTATGGAGCTTCGTCGGGCACTGTCTGCGGTGGTAACGGTGGCGGTACATCGGGAACACAAGGTACCTCAAGCGGCTACAATGGCCGTCTGGGTAGCCCCGGAACACAGACTGCCGGTGGAGCTGCAGCCACATATACTTCGAACAATGGTACTGCAGGAACCTTCGGTGTAGGCGGTACTGGTGGCGACGGAGGAGCATCCGGCGGCGGCGGTGGCGGCGGCTGGTACGGTGGCGGCGGCGGTAACTACGGTTCCGC
>DBXF01000048.1:52907-55761 GCA_002309295.1 Bacteroidales bacterium UBA1219
GCTCAACAGCAGACACTATCTCTCCGATGCCCAGACGATTGCCGGCACTTCGGCATTCCCCTCGCCCACAGGCACTTCCGAGACAGGTCACACCGGAAACGGTCATGCACGCATCATAGCACGCGGCTCGCGCGAGTTCACCATCCTGGTGCTCGACAACACCGTGGCTACAATGACCGACACAACTCTTAATATCTGCAACAACCAGTCGGCTCAGCTGGAAATCAACTTCCAAGGCAATCCGCCGTTTGTATACCGCATAACAGGCGACACCGCCGACCGTACTTGCAACACCCATCAGGCACACGTAACAGTATCTCCCACAGTTACCACCAACTATCAGGTGACATACGTACAGGGTGATATCTGCGAAGGCAAGGTTTCCAACACCTACACCACTGTGATGGTCTGCAACCAGCCCATCATCTGTGCCGGCGACACTGCTTATCTGCCCACAGGCTCCACTTGGTATTACGATGCTAATATGACTCAGGCAGTGCCGGATACTTTCGTAACTCCTGTTGTAACAACGACCTATTACGGCAACAACAACGCTTCTTTCACAGTAACTGTCAACCCCGTTGCCACAGCTCAGATACTTGCCAACACATATAATATATGCGACAGCACGGCAGTGCTTAATGTGTTCTTCACCGGAACAATGCCGTTCTACTACCGTATAACAGGCGACACTGCCGACCGTGTGGCTTACAACGACACAGTATATCTCACTGTTTCGCCCGACACCACCACACAGTATCATATCACCGCTTTCCGCGATGTGTATTGTAGCGGTTTCTACAACAACGATATGGCCACCGTGATGATCTGCGACCAGCCCATCATCTGTAAGGGCGACACCGTTTGGTTGGATTCCACAAAGACTTGGTTCTACGATGCTGCAATGCTCGACACAATCAGAACAAATTTTGTTGTTCCCACACAGACAACAACTTACTATGGCGGTGGCGGTAAAGGTGGCGACACATTGAACTTCCGTTACACAGGCTCCGTCCAGACCTATACCATACCTCGTGGCGTGGACAGCGTGTTCATGCAGGTTTGGGGTGCTGAAGGTGGCGGACTCGTAAATAGTGGTTACACTTGGTTTGGCGGTAAAGGCGGCTATTCCCAAGGTAAAATGGCAGTAAGGAGCGGCGATGTCCTCTCTATCTATGTGGGTGGACGCGGACGTGACGGCGCTACAGGTACAGGCTCAGCCACCGGAGGATTTAACGGTGGTGGAAGCAGTGCCAACTGCACGGGTACGTCAACATCGTTATTCCACGGCGGTGCCGGTGGCGGTGCTACCGATATACGTGTAAACTCCACAGCTCTCAATGCACGTGCTATTGTTGCCGGTGGTGGCGGTGGAGCAGGATATGGCCGTACTACTACCAACACTGTGGCTGGCGGAAATGGAGGCGGTATTTCCGGCGATGATGGCATCTGTCAGACTGCTGGACGCTCTGGTTATGGTGCTACAGCAACAGCTGGTGGTGCTGGTGGCGTCAATAGCGGTCAATCTGCTGGCGTGGCCGGTTCTTTGGGAGTAGGTGCTGCAAGTGCTGCTAATGGAAGTTATTCTACCGGCGGTGGCGGCGGTGGCGGCTGGTATGGCGGCGGCTCTGGTGCTGGCGGTAATGGCTGGGCCGGCTCTGGCGGCGGTGGATCTGGATTCGTTTACACATCCAGCAATGCCAACTGCCAACTCTCAAGCAGTTATTATCTTACAAACGCATCGACAATTTCGGGCAGTTTGTCAATCCCCGATACCTCTTTCCGTGGCACAACAGAAACTGGTCACCAAGGAAACGGCTACGCTCGTATCTATACCATAGGACCGCTCACACAAGTCTTCCGCGTAACGGTTAAACCCTCGTACAGCGACACCATCCGCGACACCATCTGTGCCGGTTCTTCGTTCACTCACAACGACTCGGTTTACACCGTACAGGGTACATACTACCAGTACTTCGAAAGCTACGACCACTGCGACAGTACCGAGGTTATCGAACTCACTGTCAACGACACTCTCCGCGACACCATGCGTGTTGAAATCTGCGCAGGTATCACCCTCGACACCAACGGCCACCTCGGCTGCGTGCCTGTGAACGGACAGCAGTATGCTCCCTACTGGATACAGGGCGTTTACACCCAGTACCTGCGCGACACCGTTACGGGCTGTTTCCAGAACTTCGTCATCGACCTCACGGTTAGCGACACCATCCGCGACACAGTATGGCACACCATCTGCCCGAGCGGCCACTACATCCACAACAACATAACCTATCGCGACACCGGCACATTCCGTCAGGCGCTGAAGACGCCCCAAGGCTGCGACAGCATCCTCGCCATCGTGATAGACCGCAGCGACACACTTCGCGAGACCATCTACCGCAATATGTGCTTCGGCAGCTACTTCATACTGAACGGCGAGACGTTTACCGACACAGGCACGTACAAACAACACCTGAACAACGTCGACGGCTGCGACAGCATACTCACTCTTGTGCTTACCTACGCCGACACGTTGCGCGACACCATCCACCCGATAATCTGCGCGGGCGACACCTTCACCCACAACGGCGAGAAGTACTTCCGCACAGGCCTGTACAACCAGTACTGGCTGAGCCTTATGGGCTGCGACAGCTTGATATACATCGACCTCACAGTCCGCGACACCATCTTCGGCCATGTGTATGACACCATCTGCGCTGGAGCGTCGGTAACCTACAACGGCGAGACCTTCACCCTGCCTGGCGACTATCACCAGATACTGCAATCGGTGGTCCATTGCGACAGTTTCCTGACGATACACCTGCATGTAAACGACACCTTGCGCGACACCATC
>DBXF01000048.1:55808-70688 GCA_002309295.1 Bacteroidales bacterium UBA1219
TACAAACAGTGGCTGCGCGATGCCGGAACCGACTGCTTCCACAACTACGTGATATACCTCAACGTCAACGACACCATCCGCGACACCATCGAGCCGTGGATCTGCGCCGGCCAGGTGTTCCGCTGGAACCGCGAGCCGTACAGCGTGGCAGGCTGGTACCGTCAGGAGTTCCGCACACCGGAGGGCTGCGACAGCATACTGCATATCCACCTGATAGTGGGCGACACCCTGCGCGACACCGTTTATTTCTCGGTATGCTCCGGACATACTCTCACCCACAATAATGTAACCTACGACTCCACCGGCTGGTATCGTCAGAACCTCAAGAACTTCGACGACTGCGACAGCATACTGCACATCCACGTTACAATCGAAGATACTCTGCGCGGACACTGGTACGACACCATCTGCTACGGCGACACCTACGACTTCAACGGCACCGACTACTATATACCGGGCATCTACCCGTACGTCACCACCACCCGCGAGGGCTGCGACAGTATCGCCTACCTGCACCTGCATGTCAACGACACCATCATCACCCACGTGTACGACACCATTTGTCGCGACGACCAATACTACTTCCTCGACAGCGTCTACGACCAGACAGGCGACTACGAGCACCTGCTCTACAGAACCACCGGATGCGACAGCACCGTGGTGCTGCACCTCTTCGAGCGTGACTCGATCCAGTCCACCGTCTACGACACAATCTGTAACAACCGCACATACAACTGGGACGGCCGGGTGCTCAACCAGACCGGACGCTATCCTAAACGTCTGACGAGCTACATCGGCTGCGACAGCGTGGTATGGCTGCAGCTGAAAGTCCTCGACTATCCTGTTCTGAGCATCCTCGACTCCGGTGCTTACTGCGAAGGCGGCTATGCTACCCTGAAGGCCAACACCACGGGCAACTACATCACGTGGACCTCGTCGCCCTACGACCCGACGATGAACGGCCAGGACCACAACTTCACCATCTACGTGTCACCCGACCGCTACACCGAGTACACGGCTACCGTGGATATCCGTCCTTACAACTGCCGTTCCACAGCGGTGCATGCGGTTAACAAACCCGCCAAGGTTGAGGCCCGTATCAGCATGAGTCCCGAGGAAATAACCGCCGAGAACCTGCAGTGCGCATTCACCGATGTCAGCATTGGAACGATAGCTTACCGCGAATGGCTGTTCCACGAAAGGATACCGACCATCCCCGACAAGCTGTTCTACGGCGACCGCACGGTGAACTACACCTCGTCGATAGAGAACGACACCCTTGAGGTGCGTCTGATAGTGGTGAACGACGAAGGCTGCTACGACACAGTAATAAATCTTTATCCTGTGTTCCGCGGCGACGTTTGGGTGCCCAACGCCTTCACTCCCGGACGCATAGGGGCCAACCGTCTGCTGAAGGTAGGACACTACAACCTGATAGAATACGAGATATTCATCTACACCCGCGAAGGCCTGCTGGTGTTCCACAGCGACGACCCGGAGATAAGCTGGGACGGCACCTACAACTACAAGGACTGCAAAGCCGGTTCGTATGTGTATGTGGTACACTACCGCACCAAGTCGCGTCCGAGCGAGTCGTACGAGAAGAAAGGCTCCGTGCTGCTGATAAGGTAACATAGGCCTGACATATAGGCCGACTTTTTAAAAGGTCAGTGCCACATTTTGTGGCACTGACCTTTTTTTGTCATTTTTTTATTTCAAAAAAAATACGTATATTTGCCAAACGATTGTTTTTAGTCGGCGTTTAAGTTAATATAATGATATTTAATAGTTTAATTGTGTAAATTTTAAATAATGTATAATGCTATAAAACCATAAAGCACGGAAAATGAGAAAACTATGCGAGAATTTGTAGTTTTGCGTTGCGGTCTGTATAAATATTTGTAATATAATGTTTTAAGCGTGATTTTTATGGCATTTGTTGAAAAAGTAACTGGTTTTAAATGGTGAAAAAATTGCGTTGTAAAAACAAAAAATTATTTTTGAATATGTTACAATATTGTTTTGTTAAGTGTCTAAATAGTGTTAATTTGTAGCCGGAAATGTAGATATTTTGCTTGTAGAATAAATGGTTTTTTAGTCTAATAAACGGAATTTCAAATATATAAATATAGTGTTTTGAATTAAAAAAAATGTAAATCAAAAGTAACAAAAGCAACCGCAGATTATTAGTGGATGCATTGTTGCTTGATTTGTTGAAATAATATAGAAAAAATATAGAGAATATAAAATAGCTTTTGTTATGAGATACATTATGTTTGGGTGCACCAAGTCTGTTAGAAGGCTTGCCTCCCTCTTAGTTGCCCTGACTTTTGTGTTTGCATCGGCCAACGCACAAACAGATATTACACAGTACACCTTCTCCACAGGTGTGGGTACGTCATCCAGCTGGATATCAGCATTGACTACGCAAATCGTTAGTTCAGGAATTGATGATGGTGCGGGCTCTCTCTACAATTTGGGTTTCACTTTCGTTTTTGAGGGTGCAAACTATACTCAAATATCCGCCAATACCAACGGCCAGCTGCGTTTGGGAAGTACGGTGATTTCAGCCAGCCCTTATTCGCAACCATTAAGTTCAGGTAATGCGGGATCTAACAATCCCAAAATAATAGGTATAGGCAAAGATTTGTCCACCGGTTCGGCTGGTGGCGTTTGGTACGGCACTAGTGGCTCTGCTCCTAACCGTATTGGTGTGATTACTTTCCAATGCAATTATTCAAGTAGTTCAACCGGTACATCTTATTTATATTGGCAGGTTCAGTTATATGAAGCTACTGGAGAAATAAAAATAGTGTACAACAACTATGTGTCAACACCTTCTTCATACCAGATTGGTATTGTGGGCGCCAATTCAAGCGATGTTGTTACAGTAGATCCATCTACCAATACAATGTCCTATGGTGCCAACACAAACACTTACTCGGTTTGGCCGGGACAATACCGTTACTATAGTTTCACTCCTCCAGTGGTTACCTGTCCTGCTGTGACAAACCTCGCAGCTACTGGCTCCACACTTACGTGGGTGGAACAAGGAACCGCCACACAATGGATTGTGGAATATGGCACTACCGGATTCAGACCAGGAACAGGCACAAGGGTGATGGTTTCGGGAACCCCAAGCTACAACCTCTCGTCGTTGTCGGGAGGTATTTACGATTTTTATGTAAGGCCTTATTGCTCGGTGGGCGACACTGGTAGAGCTGTGTTGGCAACAGTTGTATACAACTACAACTTCTGCGGCGGTAACGGAACTCAGGCCAACCCCTATCTGATATGCAACGAAACCGACTTGCGCAACCTCTCTATGATTGTGAACGCTGGCGTGCCGTACAACAACACCTATTTCCGTTTGCAGAACAATATAGCCATGGCACAGGGTGCTTTCGACCCCATCGGCAATCTCACCACTCCTTTCCGCGGCCATTTCGACGGAAACAACCGTAGCATCACCAACCTATCTATGACTAACACCACCGGCGACCACAACGGTCTGTTCGGTATGATTATAGGCGGTAGCATAAGCAACCTCACCGTGGGCGGCACCGTGGCCGGAGGCGACACCACAGGCGCTATTGTCGGCAGCGCGGTGAACAGTGTTATCAGCAACTGCGTTAACAACGCATCTGTAACAGGTTCGTATTATGCTCACGGCGGTATTGCCGGAAGCCTCATCCTTTCTAAAGTCATCAATTGCCGAAACACAGGCGGTATTGCCGGAAGCTACTGCACAGGCGGTATTGTGGGTTATGCCAACACAAGGTCGGCCATACACCGTTGCTCCAACTCCGGAACCATTAGCAACTACAGCCAGTATCATGGCGGTATTGCCGGATATTTCTACAACACTGCCCGAAACGGCGACACGGTGGGTCTTTTCTCCTGCCGCAACACCGGCTCGGTAACGGGTGGCTCGTACACTGGCGGCGTGGTAGGTTATATCTACTATTCCAACGTTGATTCCTGTACCAACACCACCAACCTGCTTACTTCGGGATACTCGTACGTGGGCGGTGTGGTTGGTTACGCTTATTATACCAAGATACGCCGTTGTAGCAACCGAGGCAATATTCCTTGCTCCAGCTATTCTGGCGGTATCTGCGGCCGACTTTACGGAAGCTCGTCAAACTACTGCTATCTGCAATATAACGTAAATACCGGACACATCAGTTCGACATCGACTTACGTGGGCGGTATAGTGGGTTACACATATTATACTTACGCAGAATACAACTCCAACAGCGGGGATGTTATCACCACTTCTACATCATCGTCGAGTTATGTCGGCGGTATTGCGGGTTATGGCGGCTCATCTGCCTATGTCCGCTACAACCTCAACGGCGGATATATTAAAAGCTCCGGCGGTTATGTGGGCGGCATCTGCGGTTACAGCTATGGAAGCACATACGTTACCTACAACCTTAATGTGAACAACGTAAAAGGAACTTCCTACACCGCCGCCATCGCAGGTTCGGGTGCTGTGGCTACAACAAACTACTGGGACAAGCAGATGTGCCCCACCACCTACCTATACGCCACCACGGTCAACGCCTCGTGTGCAAAGAGCACTGCCGACCTTGTAGGTGTGGCTACCTATCCCAGCACTTCGTATTTTACCGCTGTAACGGGTATCTATCCGGTTCCTACGCAAATCAGGGACAGCCTCGGCACAATACTTGCGGCCACTCCGATACGTCTTGTGAATAACCAAAACGTGAACAATGTTACTTCCAACTTCACCGTGGTTACCAACAACAGTGTTTCATGGTCGAGCAGCAACACGGGAGTTGTGAGCATAAGCGGCACCGCCGCCACAGTGCATGGACCGGGTGTTACCCAACTTACTGCCACCAAGAGCGCCATGACGAAACATATTTGGATTACCAACGAGCCGACTTTCTGCGGCGGTTCCGGCACACAGGCCGACCCGTGGCTGATTTGCCGTCACCAGACTCTCGACTCCCTGGCACAGTTCGTTAACTCGGGTATCGATTTCGAGGACAAGTATTTTAAATTGGTTAACGACCTCGACCTCAGCTCGTACAGCAACTGGCGTGTGATAGGAGAGAGCATGGCCACCCCGTTCAAAGGCCATTTCGACGGTAACAACAAAACTATTTCCAACCTTACAATAACCGGTACAACCAACTACCGTGGTCTGTTCGGCGTGGTGCTCGGCACCGGCACAGCCAAAAAAGCCGATATCCACCACCTTACTGTGCGCGGTACAGTGTCGGGCGGCAGCTATACCGGCGGCATAGTAGGTTACTGCGACTATACCAAACTGTACAACCTTAAAAACTATGCAACAGTGGCTTCCACAAGTTACAGCTACCACGGCGGTATAGCCGGCGAGGCATACTACTACTGCGATTTCGACAGCTGCGAGAACCACGCCACCGTTCAAGGTTCCAGCTACACTGGCGGTCTCACAGGTTATACTTATTATTACGCCAAATTCCGCAACTGTAACAATACTGGTAATGTCACCGGTTCGTCGTACAGCGGCGGTATAGTCGGATACCATTATTATTATGGCCTCTTGCGCAATTGCTATAACTCCGGAAACCTGACAGTATCATCTTATAGCGGTGGTATAGCCGGTTATCCTTATTATTACGACACCATTATTAACTGCCATAACACGGGTAATGTAACATCTTCTTCGAGTTATATCGGTGGTATCGGCGGTTATAAATATTATTACGGATATATCGACAACTGTTCTAATACAGGAAATATTTCAGGAACATATTATACGGCTGGCATTGTAGGATATCTTGGTTGTTACAATTATCTTACCAACGATTCTAACAGTGGCAATGTAACGAGCACATCGTATGATGTTGGCGGAATCGTGGGCTATTTCTCCGGCAATTCAAGCGATTCCAATAGCGTTTACAGAATACAGAATTGTCCCAATACTGGTAATGTGAGCGGTACTTATGCTGTGGGCGGCATTGCTGGTTACGCCTATTATTGTCGCATACGCAACTGCGACAACCGTGGTAATGTTTCGGGCACCTCCTATCAGGTGGGCGGTATAGCCGGATACAACTACTATTATAGCATCATCTCAAATTGCAACAACTATGGAAAGGTAAGTTCTACTGGTACGAGCACCACTTACACCTCCACCAGTTGCGGTGTCGGCGGTATAGCCGGATGTAGCTACTACGGAACGGCAGCCAATAATGTGGCATCTATACACCATTGCAACAACTACGGCGAAGTACGAAGCTCTGCATACGTAACAGGTGGTATTGTGGGTATGAATTACTACTATGGTCATCCTAAAGTTAATTTCAATTATGGCGATGTTACTGGAACAAATTATGTGGGCGGTGTGTGCGGTATGATGTACAATACTACCAACACCACCGAACTTATCGACGGCCACATAGTGAATTGCGGCAACAGCGGCGATGTGACTGGAGCAGAGAATGTGGGTGGCGTTATTGGACGAAATGGCTATACTTCGGGATACTACTACTATACCGTGGGTTGCGTGAACACTGGCCGAGTAAAAGGTACAAACTATGTGGGAGGTATAGCAGGAGATAACTATGGCTACAGCAGCACTACCTACAGGTCTAAAGTTGTGGGCTGTCTCAACGCCGGTATCGTTGAGGGTACCAACTACGTTGGTGGTATATGCGGACGGACATATTCAACTTCTAATGCAATTCAGGAATATAACCTCAATGTAGGTAATATAATCACTGCGGGTACATACAAAGGCGGTGTGGATGGCTATTCCGTTGCCCCCACTTCGTGCTACTTCGACACTCTGATGTGTCCCGCACAATATTATTACTACGGTAGCTCTGCTAACACTACCTACGCAAAACGCACTTCGGCTCTCACCGACGGCACGTTCAATCCCAGTGCTACCTATTTCACAGCTACTGCTGGACTCTATCCGCGTCCCACGGCAATTGCCACCCATCCTATAACTATTCTTGCAGCTACACCAGTGTTCTTGGACGAGACCACCAGTCCGACAAACCACGTTGAAAATGTTAACACCTGCTACACCGTGGGCACAGGCAACAACGTGAGTTGGTCTTCTTCCGATGTCACAAAAACAAATATAACCGGTCGCGATGGTTCGATATTGGCCACAGGCACTCCCACCATCACTGCCGTTAAGGATTCCATCATCAATAAAGAGGTGGACCTGAATATTGCCTCTCTGCCCAATTTCACACCTTTCACCTATCCCGCTATCAGCGATACAATAGGTCACAACATTTCGGGCATACGTCCTTCACTCTCCAGCGGATGCACTTTCTTCAGCACCGACATTCCCGATGGACTTACCGTGGATGCTTCCACAGGTGTTATTTCGGGTCGCGTCTTTGATACTTTACATACCACTTTCACAGTGATAGCTGCATGCTCGGGCTGTGTTATGGCACGCGCTACAGTAACTATCGACATTGTTCCAGACATCACCTGTGCGGGCTATACAATAACATTGCCTGCTGGTGAGACTTGGTACTACGACCGCGATTTTACTCAGCCTGTGGGTAGCACTGCCGTTATCGACAGCAACACAACATTCTACGCTCGCGGCACAAGTGGAGCAATTGTTACCGATTTCAGTTATACTGGTGCGGCACAAACTTATACAGTGCCTGTAGTATCTGATTCGGTACGGCTTCAGGTATGGGGTGCCGAAGGCGGTGCCGGTACAGGCTCCTCTACTACATTGTATGCAGGAGGTAAGGGCGGCTACTCCGAAGGTACCTTGCTAAACGCCAATGGTCAAACGCTGTATGTGTTTGTGGGCGGCAAGGGTATGGACTCGAGGGCTGTAACCACAACCAACCAGCCTTATCCGGGCGGTTGGAACGGCGGCGGCGATGCTGGTATTAAGACTTATACATCATCGTACTACCAAGGTGGTAGCGGCGGTGGTGGCACTGATATCCGTATAGCAGGTAATACCCTCTACTCGCGTGTCATTGTGGCAGGCGGTGGCGGTGGTACAGGTTACTCTTCATCTTATTTTGGCAGTGTGGGCGGTGGCACAAGCGGAGGTGCTTCTTCGGGCACTTATTCTGGCAGCCCAGGAACGCAAACTGCCGGTGGCTCAGGAAGTACTTCCGGTAGCTATGCTTACGGCACAAGTACCACATCCGGCGTCAACGGTCAGGCAGGCTCGTTTGGCCAAGGTGGTAACGGTGGTGCTGGTACATCATGCTCCGGCGGTGCTGGCGGCGGCGGCGGCTGGTATGGCGGCGGCGGCGGCAAATCGGGAAGCTCCACTTCCGAAGGCGGTGCCGGCGGCGGCTCGGGATATGTTTACACTGCAGCTACAGCAAACGACTATCCTGCAGGCTGTCTGCTCAACAGCAGCTATTACCTTGCCAATGCACAGACTATAGACGGCACCCAGTCGTTCCCGTCAGCCGACGGCGCTATGGAGACCGGCCATATGGGCGACGGCTACGCTCGCATCAGCTCGTATTATTCCCATCAGAAATATTTTATAGTCAATACTCTGCCTCGTGTATCGGGTAGGATTTCCGGCGACACCACTATCTGCAACGGCTCTGCAACTCTCACTCTCCGCTTTACAGGCGGAGCTCCCTACCGTTACCGTATCACCGGCGACAATGCCGACCGCACAGCAAACAGCGATGTGGTGACAATCCAAGTTTCGCCCTCCACTTCCACATTATATTATGTAACTTTCGTAAAATCCACAGTTACCGGCTGCGAAGCCGTTCCCGACGACCTTACAGGTATAGGCGTTGTGGAGGTCTGTGGTAGCTCTGTGCTCTGTGCAGGCGACACTCTCACGCTGCCTTCGGGCTACACTTGGTACACCGACTCCCGTCTCTCCAACCAGGTACCCGGCGGCATTGTATCTCCCACACAGAACACTACCTATTATCGTAGCGGAGCATCGTACAATGTGGTTGTCCTCGCCCGTGGCACAGCTACTATTCTCGACACAGTTTACAACATCTGTGATGATTCCACAGCCGAAGTGATTATCCACTTCACCGGTCTGCCCCCCTTCACTTATCGTATCACTGGCGACCGCACCGACCGTGTAACGAGCAACTACACCGAGCGTGTGCCTGTAACTACCGACACCAGTGCTATTGTCAAGATTACATACTTCAGCGACCTCAACACTCGTTGCTCGGGCGTGATTTCGCACTCTCATGCCGAAATAATTCTCTGCGACCAGCCTATCATCTGCTACGGCGACACAGTGTGGTTGCCCGAAGGTCAGTGGTACTTCGACCCCAGGATGACAAGACCGGTTACCACTCCATTCCTTGTCCCCGACCAAACTACAATACTTTATCTTAATGTCAACGACACAGTCGATTTCGATTACACAGGCGACGAGCAGATTTACCGCATTCCTGGCGGCACCGACACCGTACACATGTTTGTATGGGGTGCCGAAGGCGGAAAGGGTACTTCATCCTCGGCCACAACGTTCTATGATGGCGGTAAGGGTGGATATTCCTATGGCTCTGCAAAAGTCAATAACGGTGATGTGCTCTACGTTTATGTTGGTGGAAAAGGTGTGAATTCTCAAGGTTCAACTTTGACAACCTATCCAGGCGGTTTCAACGGTGGCGGAGATGCCGGCCAACACACCTATTCCTCTTATACCTACCAAGGCGGTAGCGGTGGCGGTGGTACCGACATCAGGATTAATTCCAACACCCTCAATTCTCGTGTTATTGTTGCTGGTGGCGGTGGCGGTGCTGCATACAGCTATACTGGTGGCTATGGCGGTGGCGCAACAGGTCAGGCTGGCGGCAATGGTGGTGCCATAAACTATTACGGTCAAGGTGGTACTCAAACTGCCGGCGGCGCTGCAACTAACGGCGGCTCCTATGCCTATGGAACATCCACAAGTGCAAATGTCAATAGTCAAGCTGGCTCCTTAGGCCAAGGAGGTAATGGCGGTGAAGGCACATCGTGTACCGGCGGCGGTGGCGGCGGTGGCGGCTTCTTCGGCGGCAGCGGCGGCAAGTCCGGAAACTCGTCCACATGCTATCCTGGCGGTGGCGGATCGGGATTTGTTTATACCTCCAGCAACGCCAACTGCAACCTGCCGGCAAGTTATTATCTTTCCAATGCACAAACTATAGCAGGCAATATGTCATTCCCCTCGCCTACAGGCACACAGGAGACAGGTCACTCTGGCGACGGCCATGCACGTATCATAGCACGCGGCTCGCGCGAGTTCACAATACTTGTGCTCGACAACACCGAGGCCACAATGACCGACACTACCCTCAATATCTGCAACAACCAGTCGGCTCAGCTGGAGATCAACTTCCAAGGCACGCCTCCGTTTGTTTACCGCATAACAGGCGACACTGCCGACCGTATCTGCACCACACATCAGGCTCACTTAACAGTTTCGCCCACAATAACAACCAACTATCAAGTGACATACGTCCAGGGTGATATCTGCGAAGGCCATGTCTCCAACACCTACACTACGGTGATGGTCTGCGACCAGCCTATCATCTGCGCAGGCGACACTGCTTATCTGCCCGCAGGTTCGACCTGGTACTACGATGCCAATCGCACTCAGGCTGTGTCGGGAGCTTATGTGATGCCTGTCGTAACAACGACTTACTATGGCAATAACAACGCTACATTTACAGTAACTGTCAATCCGGTTGCTACAGCACAGATTCTTGCCGACACCTTCAATATCTGCGACAGCACTGCTGCGCTGGAACTCTATTTCACCGGTACCACACCGTTCTACTATCGTGTAAGCGGCGACACCGCCGACCGTGTGTCCTATAGCGACACCGTCCGCATTTCTGTTTCGCCCGACACCAGCACGCAGTACCATATCACCGCATTCCGCGATGTGTATTGCGACGGAACATTCAACAACGATGTGGCTACAGTGATTATCTGTGAACAACCCATAATCTGTAAAGGCGATACCGTTAGGTTGGATCCTACCACTACATGGTTCCGCGACTCCACCTTGCTTGACACCATCAAGACAGGTTTCGTCGTTCCCACACAGTCCACCACTTATTATAAAGGCGGCGGTAGCGGTGGCGACACCTTGAACTTCCGTTACACGGGTTCCGTGCAGACTTACACCATTCCTCGTGGCGTGGACAGCGTGTTTATGCAAGTTTGGGGCGCCCAAGGCGGTGGTACGGCAACTGCTGGTGGTGGCGGCGGTAATCCTAAAGTAGGAGGAAAAGGTGGGTACTCAGAAGGTAAAATGGCTGTGTCACAATCCACAACTCTGTATGTTTATGTCGGAGGTAAAGGATCTGATGACAATAGAAGTAATTCTGGAACCACTTTGGTTACCGCCGGAGGATTTAATGGTGGTGGAGCAACGAGCACACAAGGAGCCGCTGGAAGCGGCGGTGGTGGATCTGACATTCGTGTTAATTCCACATCGTTACATGCCCGTGCTATTGTCGCTGGTGGCGGCGGTGGCGCTGGCTGGGAAAGAGGTGGTTTTGAAGGCGGTGGCGTTTATGGAGTATGCTACTCTGGTGCAACTACTTCAGCATCCGGTGCTTATAGTGGCGCTGGTGGACCTACAAGTGGCGGATTAAAAGCAGCTTCAGGGTATAATTCTAGTTACGGTACTATTACCGATGGCACATTTGGACAAGGCGGAACAGGCGTTGGCTCATCTTCTGGCTCAGGCGGTGGCGGCGGCGGCTGGTACGGCGGCGGCGGATCTGGGTATTCAGGTGGCGCTGGCGGTGGCTCTGGCTATGTATATACATCTGCCACAGCATCCAACTATCCAAGTGGCTGTCTGCTCAATAGTAGCAACTATCTGACCGATGCCCGTACGGTAGCCGGCAACTTGTCTTTCCCCGATACATCTTACCGTGGCACAACAGAAACAGGCCACGAAGGTAATGGATACGTTCGCATAATAACTATTGGACCTAACACCCAAGTTTTCCGCGTAACGGTTAAACCCTCGTACAGCGACACCATCCGCGACACCATCTGCGCCGGTGCTTCGTTCACCCACAACGACTCAGTTTACACCGTCCAGGGCACCTACTACCAGTATTTCGAGAGCTACGACCACTGCGACAGCATCGAAGTCATCGAGATAACAGTGAACGACACCCTCCGCGACACCATACACCCGATTATCTGTACCGGCGTCACCTTCGACACCAACGGACACCTCGGATGTGTGCCTGTGAGCGGTCAGAATTATGCACCCTACTGGTTGCAGGGCGTTTACACCCAGTACCTGCGCGACACCGTAACGGGCTGTTTCCACAACCTCGTCATCGACCTCACGGTGAGCGACACCATCCGCGACACCGTATGGCATACCATCTGCCCGAGCGGCCACTTCACCATAAACAACGAGACCTACCGCGATACCGGCACGTTCCGTCAGCACCTGCGTACCGCTGGCGGCTGCGACAGCATACTTGCCGTTATTATCGACCGCAGCGACACACTACGTGAGACCATCTACCGCAACATGTGCTTAGGCAGCTACTTCATACTCAACGGCGAAACGTTTACCGACACAGGTACGTTCAAACAACACCTGAACAACGTCGACGGCTGCGACAGCATACTTACTCTTGTGCTTACCTACGCCGACACCTTGCGCGATACCATCCATCCGATAATCTGCGCCGGCGACACCTTCGACCACAACGGCGTCAAGTACTACCGCACAGGCATGTACAACCAGTACTGGCTGAGCCTGATGGGCTGCGACAGCTTGATATACATCGACCTCACGGTGCGCGACACCATCTTCGGTCATGTGTACGACACCATCTGCGCCGGAGCCTCGGTAACGTACAACGGCGAGACTTTCACCCTGCCGGGCGACTATCACCAGATACTGCAGGCCAACGTTCATTGCGACAGCTTCTTGACGATACATCTGCATGTCAACGACACCTTGCGCGACACCATCATCCAGACTGTATGCGCCGGTCAGACCATCACTGTCAACGACTCGGTATACTGGATACAGGGCGAGTACAAGCAGTGGCTGCGCGATGCCGGAACCGACTGTTTCCACAACTACGTCATCTATCTCAACGTCAACGACACCATCCGCGACACCATCGAGCCGTGGATCTGCGCCGGTCAGGTGTTCCGCTGGAATCGCGTGCCGTACAGCGTGGAAGGCTGGTACCGTCAGGAGTTCCGCACACCGGAGGGCTGCGACAGCATACTGCATATCCACCTGATAGTGGGCGATACTCTGCGCGACACCGTTTACTACTCGGTATGCTCCGGACATACGGTTACCGTTAACGACCAAGTGTTCGACAGCACCGGCTGGTATCGTCAGAACCTCAAGAACTTCGACGACTGCGACAGCATATTGCACATACACGTTACTATCGAAGATACTCTGCGCGGACATGTGTACGACACCATCTGCTACGGCGACACCTACACCTTCAACGGCTCTACATACTATATACCGGGAGTTTACCCGTATATCACCACCAACCGTGAGGGCTGCGACAGTATCGCCTACCTGCACCTGCATGTCAACGACACCATCATCACACACGTTTACGACACCATTTGCCAGGACGACATCTACTACTTCCTCGATTCGGTTTACGACCACACAGGCGATTTCGAACATCTCTTGTATCGCACCACTGGTTGCGACAGCACTGTGGTACTGCACCTCTTCGAGCGCGACTCGATCCAGTCCACCATCTACGACACTATCTGTAACAACCGCACATACAACTGGGACGGCCGAGTGCTCAACCAGACCGGACGCTATCCGAAACGTCTGAGGAGTTACACGGGCTGCGACAGCGTGGTATGGCTGCGACTCACAGTTCTCGACTATCCGGTTCTGAGCATCCTCGACTCCGGTGCATACTGCGAGGGCGGATTCGCCACGCTAAAAGCCAACACCACTGGCAACTACATCACGTGGACCTCGTCGCCCTACGACCCGACGATGAACGGACAGGACCACAACTTCACCATCTACGTGTCACCAGACCGCTACACCGAATACACGGCTACCGTGGATATCCGTCCTTACAACTGCCGTTCCACAGCGGTGCATGCGGTTAACAAGCCCGCCAAGGTTGAGGCCCGCATGAGCATGAGTCCCGAGGAGATAACCGCCGAGAACCTGCAGTGCGCATTCACCGATGTCAGCATTGGAACCATAGTTTACCGCGAATGGCTGTTCCACGAAAGGATACCGACCATCCCCGACAAGCTGTTCTACGGCGACCGCACGGTGAACTACACCTCGTCGATAGAGAACGACACCCTCGAGGTACGTCTGATAGTGGTGAACGACGAAGGTTGCTACGACACTGCCGTTAACCTGTTCCCGGTGTTCCGCGGCGACGTGTGGGTGCCCAACGCCTTCACTCCGGGACGCATAGGCGCCAACCGTCTGCTGAAGGTTGGTCACTACAACCTGATAGAATACGAGATATTCATCTACACCCGCGAAGGCCTGCTGGTGTTCCACAGCGACGACCCGGAGATAAGCTGGGACGGCACATACAACTACAAGGACTGCAAGTCGGGCTCGTATGTGTATGTGGTACACTACCGCACCAAGTCGCGTCCGAGCGAATCCTACGAGAAGAAAGGCTCGGTGCTGTTGATAAGGTAACCGACGGACTTCTTCAAACAACGATAGAGTGGGGGAGAGCATATGGCTCCCCCACTTTTTTTGTCGCTTGTCGAAAAATTGAAAGGCAACCTCTAACGAGGTTGTTTTTTTCTTGGACGCATTCCCCTTGCCGTTACTGAAAGGCAACCTCTGACGAGGTTGTTTTTTTCGCCACATTCCCCGTTGTTATTGAAAGGCAACCTCTGACGAGGTTGTTTTTT
>DBXF01000007.1:0-204 GCA_002309295.1 Bacteroidales bacterium UBA1219
GCTTGTCGATAGCCACGGTGATGTCGGTGAGTTTGTCGGGGGCGCCGATCATATTGGCAATGCCGGCAAGTATCTTGCGGTTGTTAATTTTCACTATTACAGCCACTTGCAAACGACGGAACACCTCGTCGATCATCTGCACCAGCTCCAGCTCGTGCAGCAGCGAGGCGGAGCCTATCACGTCGGCATCGCACTGGTAGAACT
>DBXF01000007.1:214-30207 GCA_002309295.1 Bacteroidales bacterium UBA1219
TTCTGCGGACGGTCGGCACGCCACACTGGCTGTATCTGGCAGCGTTTGAAAGGGAACACGATGTCGTTGCGGTGCTGCACCACAAAACGTGCGAAAGGCACCGTGAGGTCGTAGCGCAGACCGCGGTCGCAGATGCGGGGAGCCACACGGTGGTAGTCCTGTGCAAAATCCACATTCTCCATAAAGTTGCCCGAGTTGAGCACCTTAAACAGCAGTTTGTCGCCCTCTTCGCCGTATTTGCCCATCAGCGTTGAGAGGTTCTCCAAAGCCGGAGTCTCGATGGGAACAAAACAGAAAGTCTTGAAAACCGCACGTATTGTGTCGAAAATATAATTGCGCCTAGCCATCTCCTGTGGCAGAAAATCGCGTGTCCCTTTGGGTATGCTGCAAGTAATCTGAGCCATATATCAATGATTATAAACAAATTAAACAAAACCGCCGCATCGCACGGCATTTGCAAAGATACGAAATTTTGGTGAAAAGTGATTGGTGATTAGTGATTAGTTTTTGTGAACCGTGAACTGTGATCAGTGAACTGAGGATGCCGCAGTTTCTTTGCAGAGGCATAGCCTGTCGAATGGCAAAAAAAAAGAGCCGCCAGCTTGGGCAGCTCTTTGCTATCGATTATAAACTGTAAACTATCAACTGTTTACCGTTTATTCCTTAACAAATTTTATTTTGCGTTCGCCGGCGGAGATCACATAAACGCCTTTGTTGAGGCCGGATACGCTGATGACGGTGTTCTCGGTGGCTGTCTGCTGTGCCACTATCTTTCCTGTCATGTCGTAAACCAGCAGCATGGTGCCGTTTTCAACACCATTCACGTGCAGCTCGTCCTTGGCGGGGTTGGGGAACACGCTGAGCTCTGCGGCCTGTGCTGTGGCGATACCCTGCGGGGTTACTGTCTGCACGGCAAACAATGCCGAAACTTCCACAATGCGATCCAGCAACTTGCCTATGTATTTCATCTCGCCGTTGGAGGTGTTTACATAGAACATGGCTGTATTGCTGTAGTTGTCGTCGTTATCATCATCGTCGTATAAGGCCAAGAATAGCTCTCCGGTGCTGTAGTCGAAAGCCATAGCCGAATAGTCTTCGATATGAATTCCCGAACTACCCACCAATGTAGTGGTTCCGTTGTTCAGGTTGATGCGGTACAGGCTGCCATTGCTTTCATCCTCGATGACGTATGCCTCGCCCCGTGCGTTGATGGCAAAAGCTGTGATGGATATGGAGAGTTGTCCCATAACAGTATAATGTTCAGGGTCGGAGATGTCGAAACTGCACAGTTTCTTGTCGGAGGTGATAAAGTACATTTTGTTGTCGGCGGGGTTGTACTGCATAGCAACTATTACGCCTGTTAACGTTGGGATGGTGTAGTTGATGGACCCGGAAACGAAGTTGTTGCTGATGTTGGCACGGGTTATCTTGTCGTTGTCGCCTTGGTTGTACCACACGTATCCGCCGGCGTAAGTGCCCGAATACATGTCGTGGTCGAAATGTGCCGAGGCGGTATCCACGTTGGCAAGATTTTGCATGCTGAAACGGATGAAATGCTCCTGCCATGGGTAGTAGTTTTCGCCTTTCAGCCAGTAGGCGTATGCGTACCATTGGGCTGTTGATTGCGGAGTATATTCCGGAGCGCGGTTTACGCCGGTAACGCTGAGGTTGTCGATGCGTGCCGCAGTGGCGTCGCCCCCGCTGTTATCGTTTTGCCAAACAAACACCAGTTTGCATTGCTGGTTGGGGAAAGGATTTGCAATGGTGGCAGTCAGCTGTTCGTTGGAAATCCCCGTCAGTTTCACCGAATGCAGAAGATCAATCTGGTCGAAGTTGAGCACATAAGGCAGAACGTCATCGTAGGATTCGCCTGTGTAATAAGTAGCGTAGCGGGAGGGGCTCCAAACGGTGTCTTTCGGTATAAGGTAAACCGACATGAAGTCGTATATTTCCGTTCCGGCGTCTTCGCCGCCAATTTCCATAGCATAGAAACTTACTTTTATACTGTCGCTATTGTCGAGCTGAATCAGGCGTTCGGCAAGTGCCGTAACGGGATGTCCGGATGTGAAGTAGTCGGGGTACGCATCATCGCCGCAGTGCAGGTCGCCATTGAAAGCCCACTGGGCATTATGGCCATCGGGATAGTTTTTCAAATACCATTTAAGGTTGTCGTTGGTATTAGTGAAATTTGTGGTGTACGGCAGCGTGGCAGCAGTGTCGTAGTTGTATCCCAATTTCATAACAGGCATATATTTCTGTCTTATCTTATAGCGTCCCGTCCCTCTGAAACTGTTGAGATTACGTTCCGGATTCGGGCTGTAATTCAGGCTATCCGTCAGATATTGCAACGAATAATAATCAGAACCCCGTGTAATGCGGAAATTTCTCGTGCTGTAAGGCGAGGTGCTGTCGTATATCGCAACAAGAAGATGATTGCCGTAACTGTTTTTGTATATAAATTGTTTGTCGAGTTTTATCGTAACCCATCCGGCGGAAGATGGTATGTTGAACTTACCCACAAACACACGGTCGGACGACGTTACCGGTATATAAGCCGAATCGTTGGCAAACGATAACGTGGACACATTTTTCATATAAACCGTCCAATTTTGAGAGCGGGCCGACGAAGAAGCACCCGTGCCTGTGTAGTAGAATGAAATTTCGTTGATTTTAAAATCAGGCACCGACGGCATCAAAGAATAAGGAAATATCATCTGCGTATAGGAACACCTGTAAATCGTGTTGGACGGGTACATATGCGACGAATCAGTTGGGGTTCCCACGCGTACCGTGTACTCTTGTTGCGCATTGGCAACACCTGCCCAAGCCATCAGGCCCACAAGCAGGAAAAATGATAAAAATTTTCTCATAATGATATCGTTTTAAATGTTATTATTGTGTTTATTTACTATTATTATCACCTTAATCCGTTTTGCAAATATACACCTTTTTCTAGTCAAATGGGCTTTTTATGCTAAAAAATATAGACAAAATGCAGGGTACCATTTACAACACTCTATTTTTCAGTATAATACATAAGAAATTTTAACATTCTGATTCCCATAAACCTGTTCGAAAGCTGGCAGCACAGCAAAACCGCACAAATTGTATCTTATTTTTATCACTGAATACCAACGTAATACGTAAAAAAGACAAAAAAAAATCCTCAAAAATTTTGGAGAAACAAAAAAAACTCGTACCTTTGCAAAACTTTTTAGAGAGATTTTTGACATCGAAAAAAGCAGTATTCCTCAATAGCTCAGTTGGTTAGAGCACCTGACTGTTAATCAGGGGGTCGCAGGTTCAAGTCCTGCTTGGGGAGCAAAAGGGGGCAAAAGCCTCCGAAGATTCCTCCTTAGCTCAGTTGGTTAGAGCACCTGACTGTTAATCAGGGGGTCGAAGGTTCAAGTCCTTCAGGGGGAGCAAACACAGGAGCCGCACACAAACGGCTCTTTTTTTGTATCACCACGTATGAGCAGCGTACTTACAGTAATAGTTTTGGCCATAGTGCTTCTGGCTCTTGCCTTCGCCGGCATAGCCATCAAGATGATAGTGCGCCGCGGTGGCGAGTTCAAACGGCACTGCTCCAGCACCGACCCCTACACCGGCAAGAGCAACGGTTGCATCTGCGGCAACGCAAAACCCAACGACTGCCCCGAACAGAAAAAGCACTCCCCGCTAGAGGTGAACGACGAGCTGCTGAAAGAGTGCTGAGTGGCCATATTACAACAAAATAGTTTTGAATAATTTTTTGATTTTCAACATCGAAAGACACGAAAAGCACAAAAACTTTCGTTTTTTTTCGTATTTTTAGATATTCCCTTCAATTTTGAGCGTAGCGACCTTTACAGATTATCAGATTTTCGGGCATTCAGATTTTCGGAAAGAAAAAAAACGTTACAAAACACTGCCAAAAACGCCCCCCTATCCTACCGCGCGGCCCACTTTTCAACAGCAAAGATTGGATAAATCCGGACAACAGCCATTGTCAAAGCATTAAAAATTAAACATTTACAAAGCAAGGAAAAATAATTTGAAGAAAAATTTTGTCAGTTTGGAAAAAAGTTGTACCTTTGCAGTCCATTTTCGACAGAAAAATAAACAGTAAAATCATAATAAACAATGTACGCAATAGTAGAAATAGCAGGAAAGCAGTTCAAGGTTGTACAAGATCAGAAGATTTTTGTGAACCGCCTGAAAGACGACGAAGGCGCTTCCGTTTCTTTTGACACCGTGATGCTTAAAGACAACGACGGAGCAGTGGAAATTGGCCAACCCTATCTGGAAGGCGCAAAAGTAAACGCTACCGTTTTGAAACACATTAAGGGAGACAAAGTTTTGGTTTTCCACAAAAAACGCAGAAAAGGCTATCAGAAAATGAACGGTCACCGCGACTATCTGACCCAGATCAAAATCGATAGCATCTTATAATTTAATGTTGAACTTATAAAAAAGAAATAGATATGGCACATAAGAAAGGTGTAGGAAGTTCAAGTAACGGTCGTGAATCCGAAAGCAAACGCCTTGGCGTTAAGATTTTCGGTGGTCAGAAATGCATAGCCGGCAACATCATCGTTCGTCAGCGCGGCACAGTTCACAATCCTGGTAAAAACGTGGGAATGGGCAAGGACCACACTCTCTTCGCCCTCACCGACGGTATTGTAACTTTCAAGAAAGGCAAGAAAGACCGTTCGTATGTATCGGTTGTTCCCGCCGCAGAAGCGTAACCACACGACAATTTAATAAACAAAAAAGGCTTTTCCGATGGAAAAGCCTTTTTTGTTTAGTTTGCAGTTTGTAGTTTTGAGTGGTGAGTTTTGAGTGGTGAGTTTGCAGTCAAACGATGTGTGGGTTCAACAAGCTCACCCACCGCTCGGTGCCTGAGCCTGTCGAATGTGAAGAATCATTCAGTGAATGTTTCGATAGCTAAGCGGAGAACAAACTCAGTTCACTGACCACTGACCACTGACCACTGACCACTAACTACTGTTTCAGCCGTTTGGTAATTTCGTTGTTGAACAGGAAATCGTTCAGTTCCTTGTTCTGACAGGTGATAACCTCGTGACGGTTGCCTTCCCACCACAGATGTCCCTCGTTGATGAAAACGATATGTTCGCCAATCTCAAGCACGGAGTTCATGTCGTGGGTGTTTATTATGGTAGTGATGTTCAGCTCCTCGGTGATTTCCTTGATAAGTTTGTCAATAAGGATTGAGGTCTGGGGGTCGAGGCCGGAGTTTGGCTCGTCGCAGAACAGATATTTGGGATTGGCCACAATGGCGCGGGCTATAGCCACTCGTTTGCGCATGCCGCCGCTGAGCTCGGAGGCGTAGAGTTTGTGGGTGTTGGGCAGCGCCACGCGCTCAAGGCAGAAATCCACACGTTTGTCCATCTCGGCGTTGGACATTTTGGAGAACATCAGCAGGGGGAACTTCACGTTCTCGGCCACGGTAAGGGAGTCGAACAAGGCTCCGCCCTGGAACACCATGCCAATTTCGCGTTTCAGTGCCGTAGTCTGATGGTCGTTCATTGTGGAGAGCTGGCGGCCGTCGTAGAAAATCTCGCCCGAAGTAGCTGTCTCCAAGCCGCTTACCGTCTTCACCAGCACCGTCTTGCCGGAGCCGCTGCGCCCGATGACGAGGTTGGTCTTGCCCGTTTCGAACACCGTGCTGATGCCCTTGAGCACCTGTTTTTCGCCGAAATTCTTGTATATGTCTTTTATCTCAATCATAGTTTCGTCAGATAAGGATACTTGTAAGGGCCAAGTTGGCGGCAATCAGCACTATACAGCTCTCCACCACGGCGCGGGTGCTGGCCTGTCCCACCTCGAGGGCGCCGCCAGTCACGGTATATCCGCGGTAGCTCGACACCGAGGCGATGATGAAATTATACACCAGTCCTTTGGCCATGCCGTAGAACATATCGTACGAGTCGAATTCGAGCTGAACGCCATCAAGAAACTCGTAGGAACTCATGGCCCCCGAAATCATGCCGAACAGCCAGCCTCCAGCCAAAGCCGAGAAAACGCTGAGTATCACTATAACAGGGCTGGACAGCACAAAAGCCACTATCTTGGGAAATATCAAATAGTTAGCCGAATTAACACCCATAATATTCAGAGCGTCGATCTGCTCGGTGATACGCATGGTGCCCAGCTCGGAGGCGATTCGCGATCCCACCTTGCCGGCAAGCACTAGGCCTATCATCGTGGGGGCGAACTCCAGCATAATGGCCTTGCGGGTGGTGTAACCCGTTATCCATGTGGGATATATGGGATTGCTCAGGCTCGCGGCGAACTGAATCACCACGGCGGCTCCCACAAATGCGGAGATGATGCAGGCTATGGGCAGCGAATCGATGCCGAGAACTTTCAGCTCGTAGAACAACTGCCTGCGGAAAGCCTTCCAGTTGTCGGGCTTGCGCAACACCTTGCCCAACAACATGAAATATTCGCCTACTGTATTTATCAATTTCTTCATAAATGACTGTCTGTCAAGATTTTCAACGACACAACTAATTTATGCGTCGTTGGCAAATGTACTATTTTTTTTGCAAATGTCCAAATCAGGAAATCTAATACATACAATATAGAACTCGACACTGCGTTAATAAAATATGAGTTACACACAGACACTTTACCACATTGTGCTTCGCACTCATCGTAGCGAAAAAACTATAGTAATTGAAAAAGAGCGGGATTTCTACACCTATGCCCTCGGTTTCATCAATAATGTTGGAGGAAAACTCTTCCGCATTGGCGGAATGCCCGACCACGTACACATTCTCGTATCGCTCCCGGCGACACTTGCAATGTCCAAGTTTGTTCAGGATTTCAAGGTAACTACCAGCAAATGGCTGAAAAACAACCCCGATTTTCCAAATTTCGATGGATGGACGAAAGAGTACGCCGGATTCACTTACAATATGCGCGACCGCCAGATGATATCCAACTATATAGCCCGACAAAAAGAACATCACATAAAAAAAAGTTTTGCCGAGGAATACCGTGCTTTTCTTGTGGATAACGGCATAGAGATTAAGAATGAGTTTTTTCTCACAGATTGACGACATGTCGCCTCTCTCCGAGAGGCCATCAATGCGCATTCCCCAATACACCACACTTCGGCTTTGCCTCGTGTGGTGTTATACGCACCTTGGTGCGGTGTCGTCTCTCCGAGACTATCCCCGTGTCGGATTTTCATTATCCATATCTATGACGCCCCACCGTGTCGGAGACACGGGATGCGCGTAGCGCACTTAACACCGCACAAGCCACAGGCGTAGTGCGGTGAGGAGCGGGGGCATGTGCGGCGCGGGGGCGCAGTGCGGTGAGGTGAGGTGGGATATGCGGTGATGGGGCGCGGGCACAGCAGGTGGCGACATGCACAGCACCAAAACACAATAAAACACCGACCATCGACGTTACAATATATATAAGAAAACAACTCATCATAAATATGAAACAGAAGTTACTGACTCTTTGTCTTTTACTGGCAACGACACTTGGCTTGACGGCCAAAGCCGACTGGTGTCCCGAACCCACGGGGGATTACGTGAACGACTACTCCAAGATGCTCTCCGACAGCGAGCGCGACAGCCTCGAACGCCGGATAAGGACATATATCGAACAGACTTCCAACCAAATACTTATAGTCATCACCCCTACCCTTCACGGCGAAGACATTATGACCGTCGGCACGAACATCGGCCGCAAGTGGGGCATCGGACAGAAAGGGCTCAACAACGGCGTGGTAATTCTTATCAAATCTAAGACCGAAGCCGAGCCCAACGGCGACGTGGCGATACTGCCCGGCTACGGACTGGAGGGCGCGTTGCCCGACGCTTTCTGCAAGGACATCACCGAGGACATGGCGCTGTTTCTGGGCGAAGGCCGCTATTTCGAGGCCCTGACCGCGGCGCTTAGCACGCTGGAACCTGTGTGCAAAGGCGAATACGACTACGAGCGTTACAAAAAGACCTACCGTCCGGAGCGCAACGGCCTCTCCGACTCCTCGGCAAATAAAATAACGTGGGGCGTGATGGGTGGCGGACTGTTGGCAATGATACTTTACATGCGTCGCAAGAAGAAAAAAGCCGTCGCCTACCGCGCGGAACATCCCGAAGAATACGCCAGAGCTAACGTCAACCCGGACGACGAGATATACGATGACGACGATGACTCATCCTCCTACGATGACGATGATGATGACGATGACTCCTACGACAGCAGCTACGGTGGCGGCGACTTCGGCGGCGGCGGCGCACATAGCAGTTTCTAAAAACACATAAATAACTGGGGAAAAAGTGTAGTTCCACAACATTTTTCCCCAGTTATTTATGTAATTAGGTACTGGTTTCGACATTTGACAAAAAGGAAGTTTTTAAAATTATTTCAAAAAAAATCATATATTTGCAAAATCATTAGCACAGAGATTTTATCAACCCAACAACACTTAAGACAATGAAACACAGAGGTTTGAAAATACTTGCAATATCGGTTGCAGTTATCGGACTGGCTTCGTTCACAGTCCTGAGACAGTCCCCAACGACTGACAGCACACCTACAACGCACGAACACTCAGCCGTTTGCGGCAAACAATGTCCCCGCTGCGAAGGCACAGGACGTATCACCAACCAATGCAATTTCTGCAACAACGGCTACCGCGAATGCCAGCTCTGCTACGGCAATAAAGAAATTCGCTGCACATACTGTCAGGGCGGCGGCAGCTTCCGTTGCAACCGTTGCGCCGGACGCGGATACATAGGCGAGAGCGAATGTCCCGACTGCAACGCCTCCGGACAGATAGAATGCAACCAATGTCACGGCACCGGACAGATAGCCTGCACCAGCTGCGGCGCTGAGGGCCACGTGGCATGCATGACCTGCGGTGGCAAAGGCTACACCGAATGGAACTGCCCCGAATGTCGTGGCACAGGCGTGGTGGACGACTGATAAACTATCAGCTCAGTAAATCCATTATTTTCTCCTGCTCGCTTCGCTCACGAGATCTTGTAAATCTTGTAAATTAGAAACATTCTGTGAATGTTTCAACAATACAAAAAACAATTAGACATCCCTTGGGTACAGCAGCGGAAACAATCCAAAACAATTTCACAAATAAAGTACATTTAAACATTATAAAAAATATGAAACGACTGATTCTTTTGGCGGCGATATTGGTTTCGCCGCTGCTGGCCACGGCCCAGGCCATTGGTCTCGACAACGGGAAAGCCCTTCCTGATTCTGTTTTCATTGCCATCAACGACGACAATGTGTTTTCCAAATGTTTTAGCAACTGCGACCTCAACAACGACGGTTTTGTGAGCTATGCCGAGGCCAAGAAAGCCACCAAGCTGTACCTCGACTACGGCGGCCGCAAGAACATCATCTCCGACTACTCGTTTTTGAAGCACTTCCCCAACCTCACCGAGTTCTCCATCGGCAACACCCCCGTGGAGAGCATCGACCTGAGCGTATGCCCTAAGCTGGAAAAAATTAGTCTGCGCAACGGACTGTGGGTTAAGACGATAACCATCTCGCACAGCTGCACACCGCAGTTTTTCTTCCCCTTCCACGACGATGACATCGTTATCAAACGCGTAAGGACTGACAAGTTTTAAAAAGTAACGACTTTGAGATACCAAACGCTTTCCACACGGAGGGCGTTTTTTTTGTCGCAAAAACGATGTTCAATAATTTTGAACAAATCTGTGAAATTGAACAAAATCACTGCAAAGTTACTAATAATAAATGATATATGCAAATATTATTTCAAAATATTGCAATGATTTTCAAAATTTGTAACATTACGTCCACAAACGTTGCGTCCCAACAACTAAATAATAATCCACAAAACAGTTCCGAATTCCGAGTTGGCTGCGCCGAGCTAAAGGTTCCGAATTCCGAATTATCTCAACACGCAACGCCATATCCCACAACACTTTGCAATATTTTGTGAATAACATCGCGGCCGTCTAATCCAACGGAACGGAAAAAAACATTATCTTTGCAAAAAAACCAGACTTTAGATGAAAACAGTTATAGAATTGCAAGACATTGCCAAACAGGTACGTAGGGATATCGTACGTATGACAAACAAAGCCAAATCGGGACACCCGGGCGGCTCGTTGGGCTGCACCGAGTTCATGACAGCCCTCTATTTCAACATAATGAACGTGGAGCCAAGCCGTTTCAACATGGAAGGCCGTGGCGAGGACATGTTCTTTATGTCTAACGGCCACATCACCCCCGTGCTGTACAGCGTTATGGCGCGTCGCGGCTATTTCCCCGTCGACGAGCTCAACACATTCCGTTTCCTCGGCACACGCCTGCAGGGACACCCCTCCACAGCCCACAACCTGCCGGGCATACGCATGGCCTCCGGCTCGCTGGGACAGGGACTCTCCGTGGCCATAGGCGCGGCCATTGCCAAGAAAATGGACGGCGACAACAGCCTCGTATTCAGCCTGCACGGCGACGGCGAGCTGGAAGAAGGACAGATTTGGGAAGCCGTGATGTTCGCCGGCTCCAAACATGTGGACAACCTCATCGCCACAGTTGACTACAACGGCCAGCAGATCGACGGAACGGTGGACGCCGTGATGTCGCTGGGCAACCTGCAAGCCAAATGGGAAGCCTTCGGATGGCAGGTGGTGAACATCGCCAACGGCAACGACATGCAGCAGGTGGTCGACGGCCTCAACGCCGCCAAAGCCCTCACAGGAAAAGGCAAACCCATTGCAGTGATAATGAAAACCGAGATGGGCTACGGCGTGGATTTCATGCAAGGCACCAACAAATACCACGGCACACCGCCGTCGGACGAAGAACTGGCCAAAGCCCTCCCGCAACTCGAAGAAACACTCGGCGACTATTGATGAAACGACTCTGCCTCATATTGTCGATGCTGCTGTTGCTTACGGCGACGCAGGCACAGAAAAAACGTGTGCCCGCCAACCCGTTGGGCGACAAGACGCATGTATTGCTCATACTCGACTGCTCCAGCAGTATGTGGAACAAATGGCAGAGCGACTCCAAGATAAAAGTCACACAGGCCGTGCTGCTCAAATTCATGGACAGCATCTCGCACCAGAACAACGTGGAATTCGCCATGCGCGTGTTCGGACATCTGAACAAGAACGACCGCGGCACACGTCTCGAAGTGCCTTTCGAATACGACAACAACTACAAGATCAAGAGTAAGATCAAGACCCTTGTTCCTCAGGGCGGATGCACCGCCACATCGGCACTCTCGAACGCCCTCAACGACTTCCCGCAAGGAGCGTCGTCGCGCAACATCATACTTATCATCACCGACGGTCTCGACGACTGCGGCGACGATATCTGCCAGTCGGCACGCGAGGTGCAGACCAGCGGTATGGTGGTGAAGACCTTCATCATCGGCATCGGCGACAAGCGCAACTTCAAAAAGGACCTCAGCTGCGCAGGCAAGTTCTTCCACGTCCCCAACGAGGAGAACTACATAAAAACGCTGTACAACGTCTATGCCATGGCCGAACAGCAGGCCGAGGTAACCCTTTCGGTGAACGACCTCAGCGGAAAGGCCTACGAAACCACGACTCCAGTGGTGTTTTACGACAAACAGACCGGGATGCCGCGTTTCCAGACCATCTACACCTGCAACAGCAAAACACAGCCCGACACCTTCAAAATGGACCCGCTGATAGACTACAACGTAACTTTCCTCACCAATCCGCCAAAGACCATCAGCAATGTAAAACTGCTCAGCAACCAAGTGAACAACCTGAGTATCAAGGCAGAACAAGGATATTTACGTGTGCGTTTCGACGGCAAGCGGATACTTTTCGCCATTCCCGAATACAAAGTGTCGGTGCGCGACGCCGCCACCAACGCCCTTGTCAACGTGCAGGCGATGCACACCACAGAGCCTTATATCACAGGACGTTACACCGTTGAGGTGCACACCCTCCCCACCATCGTCATCAACGATGTGGACATCAACTACACATCTTCCACCGACCTCACCATCCCCTCGCCCGGACTGGCGGTGATAAACAAACCCAAAGGCATCTACAGAGGCTGCATCCTCTCCATCGACGAAGTTACGGGCAAAGCCGACATCATCTACACCCTCGACGAGGAAAAGATGGTGGAACACCTGCCCATAATGCCCGGCGAATACATAGTGATGCTTCAGGACAAAGAGGAATACGGCAACAAAACGATAACAAAACAACGGTTCAAGATAGAATCGGCACAACAGACGAACATAAATTTCTAACGCATAAAACATTAAACACCATGATAAACATACCCGAAAACATAGCAATGAAAGACCTCCGCAGCGGATTTGGCGAAGGTTTGGTGGAAGCAGGTCGCCGCAACCCCAATGTGGTGGCTCTGAGCGCCGACGTTACCGGCTCCGTAAAGATGGACGGTTTCGCCAAGACCTTCCCCGAAAGGTTCGTGCAGTGCGGCATAGCCGAAGCCAATATGACGGGCATCGCCGCCGGAATGTCGCTCAACGGCAAAATTCCCTTCCTCGGAGGCTTCGCCGAGTTCGTCACAGGACGTATCTACGACCAGATCCGTCAGGTGGTGGCCTATTCCAACAAAAACGTGAAAATCTGCGGCAGCCACGCCGGCATCACCCTCGGCGAGGACGGCGCCACACACCAGACCATGGAGGACATAGGACTGATGAAAGCCCTGCCCAACATGACAGTGCTTGTTCCCTGCGACGCCAACCAGACTTTCAACGCCACCCTTGCCGCCGCCGAGCACAACGGTCCCGTGTACCTGCGCTACGGTCGTCCGAAAATGCCCAACTTCACCGACATCAACGAGCCGTTCATCATCGGCAAGGCACAGATTCTGAACGATGGCAGCGACGTATCCATCATTGCCACCGGACACCTTGTGTGGGAAGCCATACAAGCCGCCATCGCCCTCGAAAAAGAAGGCATCAGCGCCGAAGTGATAAACATACACACCATAAAACCTCTCGACAGCGAAGCCATCATTGCCAGCGCCCGCAAGACCGGCGCCGTGGTGACCTGCGAAGAGCACTCACTCTACAACGGCCTCACCGACAGCGTGGCACATGTGCTGTCGACCAACTGCCCAACACCTATGAGTTTTGTGGCAATGGAAGACCGTTTTGGCGAATCGGGCACCCCCGCACAGCTGATGGAACACTTCGGACTGAAAAGCGGCAATATCGTCAATGCCGTTCACAAAGTACTGAAGATGAAATAAATAAAATTCGTTTTCTCGACAAAAAGAACTCCGTCTTTTGGCGGAGTTTTTTTATATTTTGCATATCTGCAAAAAAAATCGTAACTTTGCTTTTGCAAATTATATACCTATGCGCATAAGAAAATGGATACCAATACTATGCTTTATGGCGATGTCGGGCATTGCCATAGGGCAGGATATCCATTTCTCGCAAGCGGACCTCAACCCGCTGTTTGTAAACCCCGCCTACACTGGCTTTTTCGAAGGTCGGGCACGCTTCAGCGCTTTCTACCGAAACCAGTGGGCCACGGTGAGCAACCCCTACCAAACACTCGCGGCCTCGGGGGAGGTGGGCATTATGCGTAACCGCTACAGCAACAGCGGATTAAGTCTGGGCGTGATGGTTACCGGCGACAAGGCGGGCACCCTCGGCTACGGCATAGCGCAGGCCGATATCACCCTTTCGTTCTTCAAGGCACTGAGCTACAGCAACGAAAATTTTATCTCTGCCGGCGTTACAGCAGGCTACGGCCAACGCGGTTTCAATCCGCAGAACGCCGAAATGACCGACCCCGACGAGGTTTTCGAACAAACCAGCCAGACCTACTACGACATAGGCGCCGGACTGATGTGGAGCGACCAGTTCACCGACGATTTCGGCTTACAGCTGGGCATCGCCGCCTACCACCTCAACCGGCCAAACATCTCGTACCTCAAACTCGACAGCACATACCTCGAGCCGAAATTCAACTTCTACCTCAATTTCAACATACGCACATCGCCCACACTCACGCTGCAACCTACTGTAATTCTGCAATTTCAGCAACAATATAGCGAATTTCTATACGGTCTGAAGGCGAGATACGACATCTCGAACCGCGCCTATTTCAAGAACAACCTCTTTGCCGGCGTTTTCTTCCGCCAGTTGGATGCCATTGTCATCACCGCTGGACTGGAGTACGACAACTGGGTGTTCGGCGCCGGATACGACGTAAATATCTCAGGACTGAAACCCGCCAGCCACACCGTGGGTGCCGTGGAGATAGGTCTTGTTTACCTTATCAAGGAAAAGAAACGTGTCAAGAAAGTAAAATCCATACCCTGCCCCACTTTCACATAATGAAAACGACAAGACTACATATCAGGACTTTGCTCGGCACGCTGTTGGTAATAACGGCGATGCTGTGGCCCTCGTGCGTCTTGTCGCAGAACGAGAGCGAGCTGGCAGGCGACGAGGCTTTCGAGCTGGGATGGTACAAAACCGCCCTTGCACATTACAAAAACGCCATCACCATGAGCCAGCAGAACATCGACCTGCTGTACAAGATGGCCGAGTCGGCACGTATGGCCAACGACTACCCCGCCGCCATACGCTACTACCAGCGTGTGCGAAACTCTGGCAACGCCAACAAATACCCCGACACCGACTACCTGCTGGCAACCATGTACAAATGCAACGGTGCCCCAGATTCGGCACTTGTCTACTACAAAGCCTACGTGCAGTCGTTCCCGCACAACACCTATTTCGAACAACGTGCCCGACAGGAGGTTACGGCCTGCTCGCTGATAATCAACGACTCCATCGACCATCTGCGGCGCAAATATCAGGTGTTCCACGAGGGCAAAGGCGTGAACACCGAAAACAGCGAGTCGGGAGCCATCAAAGTTGGCGACTCCATAGTGCTTTTCTCACGTCTCGATGAGATTTTTACCGCACCGTCGGAGAACTCGCTTTTCGAGACTTTCGTGCTGCAGCAGATATACCAGTCGAGGATTGGCAAAAACGGCCGCTACGCACAGAGCAAACTCAACACATGGGGACTGAACAGCAAGAAATCGCACAGCGGCAACGTGGCCTACGACGAGGTGAACCAATGCGTGTACCTCACCTACGGCGACCCCAACTCCTTCTCCGAGATACTGAGCCAGATTTACGTGTCGTACTACCGTAACGGCAAATGGACGACGCCCAAGAAACTCGGCCGCAACATCAACCTGCCCAACTACACCTCCACACAGCCCGCCGTGGCGCACAAGGACGGCACCACGCTGTTGTTCTACGCCTCCAACCGTCCGGGAGGCAGCGGTGGCATGGACATCTGGTACTCCGTGGTGGACGGCGACAAATTCAGCCCGAGCGTGAACCTCGGCTCGCCCGTGAACACCGTGGGCGACGAGATAACCCCCTTCTACTGCGATGCCACCGGCGAACTCTACTTCAGCTCCGACTACCACTACGGGTACGGCGGTTTCGACATCTTCTGTTCCGAAGGCTTCCGCGACCAATGGACGAAACCCGAGAACCTCGGCGGCAAGATGAACTCGCCGGCCAACGACCTCTATTTCACCGTAAACACCAACGACACCCTTTCGGGATTCCTCACCACCAACCGCAAAGGCTCCTATTTCATTGCCGACAACACCTGCTGCAACGACATCTACTCGTGGCAGCGCACTCCCGACACCATACCCGTGGAGAAACCCAAACGGGACAGCATTGTGGTGAAAGTGGAACAGCAGAACGCCCGCTCGCTGCTGCCCGTAACCCTCTATTTCCACAACGACGAACCCGACCCGCGTTCGCAAAACGTCACCACGACGAAGACCTACTCCGACGTTTACACCAACTACAGAACCATGAAAACGGAGTACAAGAAATCGCACTCCGGCATCAAGAACAACTCTGAGAAAGACAGCATTTTACAGGCCCTCGACATTTTCTTCGACAGCACCCTGCCCTACAGCTACGCCGACCTCGACAGCCTGATGCGCATCATCCGCAAGGACCTGCAAAACGGCCGACACATACGTCTGTTGGTTAAAGGCTACGCCAGTCCGCTGGCCACGGAGAAGTACAATTTCATCCTATCCAAACGTCGTATCTCCAGTTTCCTGAACGAGATGCTTGCCTACGACAACGGCATCATTGCCAAATACATACAGAACCCCAACCTCGGCGGCAGCCTGCAGATAGAGGAGCTGGCGCTGGGCAGCAGCAAAGCCGGAAAGAACGTGAGCAGCGACGCCAAAAACCAGAGCAAGTCGGTGTACAGCCCCGAAGCCATTGCCGAACGCCGTATTGAGATTGTGGATTACCTTTACACCGACGAGGAGAACAAAAGCCGCCTGCAACTGTCGTCGGGCACGGTGAAACTCGGCACCATACCCCGCGACACTTCGATGACAGTTTACGTATCGCTGCCCATAGTTGGCGGTAAAAAGATGATTGTGAACTACATGCACGTGGCCTCGTCGAATGCGAGAATAGTGCAGAACTCCGAGACCACCGCCAACGGCTACCTCACTTTCCAACTGAAAATCAACACTTACGACATCAACTCCTCTGCCCCGCTATTCATTCCCCTCACCATACGCGTGAACAACGAAAACTCCACCCAGACCATCTTCTTGGAATACCAAGTGAAACAGTGAGTTTAATTCGGAATGCGGATTTCGGATTTCGGAAGTTATTGGTCTAATGTCAAAAGTCTGAAGTCAAAGGTCCAATGACTAGCGACGAGCGACAATTTCGTTCACTGATCACAGTTCACTGATTTTTAATAAGTTTGGAGTGGGGAGTTTGTAGTTTGTGCGCACTTCGACAGGCTTAGTGACCGCAAAGCCTTCTCGGTGCCTGAGTTTGTCGAAGGCACTTCTTCACCACTTCACGCCTTAACTGCATTTTCATTGTTTCTCCCACAGTTTTTGTATTTTCTTTATCATTTCCGGGTCTCCCGAACGTTGGGCCGCATTAAGGGATTCTTCGTCCAAATAAGTGTATTGAAGCAATAAATCCACCTGGCTTTCCCACGCCATGCCTTTCTCTATTGCTTCGTTTATGGCTCGTGTGCCTTTGGCAAAGTATTCTTTTGCCTGTCTGTCGGTAATGCCCGCTCTCTCTGCATCTAAACTAAACGGGTATGGATGGCCAAGCATATCGGGTTTGGCACCTGCCTTTAAGAAAGCTCTCAAAAGCCTATTTTCATCCTCCACGGAACTTTTCCAAAACTCATCTTTCTCCGACGCATCCACTAGAGGCTTACCATTTTCCGAGCTTCCAAGCCTCGATTGCCACAAACTTTCCACATCATCACTTTTCGTTCTGGTAACTATATACCAAACATATGGCCGTTTATTGACATCCGCGCCATGCAACAAAAGCAAGTCGAACATCCTTATATCCGGTGTTGGTGAAGGAATAGTATCTTCCGCCTTTAATCTCGCAAATACATCGTAACGAGAATCAGCCAAAATCATCAAGGGATTGGAATCGATCCATCCAAATCGTCCTTCGCAGGAATCCGGATCCACACCACTCTCAAGTATAACAGTAGCACACTCACAATCAAGCCGATCCACCGAACGATTTAGACACCATAGTTTTTCATCATCAGTCAATTTTTCAACATCTTCCGAACTATATGGCATTGTAAACTCTTTAACCTCAAATTGGCATGACTGAAAAAGGACAATCAATATAAAGCCCCCATAAAAAAATAGTATTTCCCTTATGTATTTCATCAACATGCAATTTCCATTTTTCATCTTTCGGACGCACGCGGTGCGTTCCTACAATCTGGGCGAAATATTTTTCGCCCCTACATATTGAACGGCACAAAAAAAAAATCCTACACGCATAGTTGTGGCAACCATACGTGCAGATATTTTTCTTGACTTACCGTAAAACTCTTGTCAGCTGTTCTGGCTTAAGCGTTCTCCACGCCTTTTTCGATAGCCAGTTTACCTCTGTAGTAGCCGCATTCGGGGCATACATGGTGGTACATAACGGCTGCGCCGCAGTTGCTGCAGGTCGAGAGTTGAGCGGGTTCCACTTTGTCGTGAGTTCTTCTCTTTGCTGTTCTGGTTTGTGAAAACCTGTGTTTTGGATGTGGCATAACTTATTATTTTTTTGCTTTATATACTACTTTATTTTAAATCTTTCAGTTTCTCCCAGATGGGATTCACCTCCTCCTGCGGGGCGGGGTTTTCCTCGTCCACTGCCACGGATTGCAGCAGGTCGAGCATCTGCCTGTCGCAGGTTGGGTTGCCGTTTTCGTCGTCGGGATGCACGTGGCGCATGGGCACCGCTATGGCAACGCACTCGTAGAGGAACTGCGAGAGGTCTATCCTGCTCTCCCCTTCGGGAAGTATCACAAGGTTGTCGTCGTCGCTCTCACGCGCTTCATCGCCGAACTCCACATAAAGGGTGTCCTGTCCCGAAATCGGCATTTCCAGAGGTTTCAAACATCTGTCGCAAAACGTGCTCAGTGTGCCCGAAAATTCGGCCTCGAATTTCATCAGCCGCTCTTTTTTTTCGAGTTTCACCTTGAAAACGGCCTTGCATTTCTGCAAATTTTCGTTCCCATAGGCCGAAAAAAAATCGTCGTCAAGCTCGAAATCGAAATCATAACTACCTGATTTCAAACCACTAAAACTGACTATCAAATCTTTTTTCGTTTCCACTTGTCCGTTTTTTTGAGTTTGCAAAATTACGATTTTTTTGGCAATTGTGCAAATTATTTTTCAAAATATTTTTTCCTGCTGTTGTATTATGGGGTGCATCGTTTTCATACGGGGGCGTTAGCCCCCGCCTATGAGATATCGCCCTTTCAGGGCATTTACTGACTACTGAATACTGACCACTGACTACTATTTATCAATTAGTTCCGAATTTGCTTCCCCTTCGAGGTCGTAGTCAAAGGCGTCACAAATCAGAGTGCTGTAGAAACAGCCTTTTTTCAGAGGGAAACGGCTGGTGACAAGCACTTCGTTGTCCACTTCGGGTGAGTCGAATTCGGTGCGTCCCACCCAGAACTCGCCCTCTCGGCGGTCGATAAGCACGGGGATTTCAGTGTCGATAAGCTCGTCATTTTTCTCCTGCGCTATGCCTTCCTGCAAAAGCATTATCTCCGACTGCCGACGCTCTTTCTCTTCGGCCGGCACATCGTCGGGCAGAGCGGCCGAAGCGGTGCCCTCCTCCGCCGAATACTGGAACACGCCGAGACGGTCGAAACGCTGTGTTTTCACAAAGTCGTATAGTTTCTGGTACTGCTCAAGCGTCTCGCCCGGATAGCCCACCATCAGCGAGGTGCGCAGACGTATGCCTGGCACCCGTTTGCGTATGGTGTCGAGCAGTTTAAGGGTGCCTCGCTCGTCGATACCGCGGTGCATGGATTTAAGTAATTTGGTATCAATATGTTGCAAGGGAATGTCGAGATATTTGCAGATATTGTCGTATTTAGCCATCACATCGAGCACATCGAGGGGGAAGGTGGTGGGATAGGCGTAGTGCAGACGTATCCACGTGGCTCCGGAATGCAGGGCGAGCTGTTCCAAAAGGTCGGCCAGTGCCTGTCGGCCGTAAAGGTCGATACCGTAATATGTAGTGTCTTGAGCAATGACTATCAGCTCTTTGGCTCCGTCGCGCACAAGCTGCTGCGCTTCGGCGAGCAACGCCTCTATGGGTCGGGAGACGAACTTGCCGCGTATCAGCGGGATGGCGCAGTAGGAGCAGCGGCGGTCGCAGCCTTCGGCAATTTTCAGAAAGGCGTAGTGCTTGGGGGTGCTCACGGCACGTTCCTCCTCGAACACCGAGGTGGCGGCTGCAGTGATGTCGGAAATCATCTTATCCCACTCGTGAACGCCGTAGATGGCGTCGATTTCTGGGATTTCGGCTTTCAGCTCGTCGCGGTAACGCTGTGCCAGACAACCACATACAATGAGTCTCATCGGCTTTCGGGCATGACGTTTGCGCCGTGCCTGATTCAGAATCTCGTTCACCGATTCCTCCTTGGCGTCGCCGATAAAGCCGCAGGTGTTCACAATCACCACATCGGCGCGGGTGTTTTTGTCGAAAACCACCTCGAGACCGCATTTTTTCAGATGTCCCGCCACATTCTCGGAATCCACGGTATTTTTGGAACATCCGAGGGTTATAATATTTACCTTTGTCATTTTGCTATTCGAAAAGGCTGTCCACAAAGGCTTTGGCGTTGAAAATCTGGAGGTCTTCCATTTTTTCGCCAAGGCCAATATATCTCACTGGAATTTTGAACTGGTCGGAGATGCCGATGATTACGCCGCCTTTGGCAGTGCCGTCCAACTTAGTGAGTGCCAGCGCGTTGACTTGCGTAGCTTCGGTAAACTGCTTGGCCTGCTCGATGGCGTTCTGGCCAGTGGAGGCGTCGAGGACCAAAAGCACCTCGTGCGGGGCGTCGGGGATCACTTTCTGCATCACCTTGCGAATTTTGGAGAGCTCGTTCATCAGTCCCACCTTGTTGTGCAGACGTCCAGCGGTGTCGATAAGCACCACGTCGATATTTTTTGCCACTGCCGACTGCAGTGTGTCGAAAGCCACGGAAGCGGGGTCGGCGTTCATGCCTTGCGAGACGATGGGCACCCCCACCCTCTCCGACCAGATGGTGAGCTGGTCTACGGCGGCGGCGCGGAAAGTGTCGGAAGCGCCGAGCATAACGCTTTTGCCCGCCTGTTTGAACTGGTGCGCCAGTTTGCCGATGGTGGTGGTCTTGCCAACGCCGTTAACACCCACAACCATAATCACATACGGCTTATGCGGAGTTTCAAAGGAGAAGTCGTCGCGCTCCTCGGCCACATTTTCGGTCATCAGCGACGAAATTTCTTCGCGCAGGATGGTATTGAGTTCGTCGGTGCCGAGGTATTTGTCGCGCTGGATACGTGCCTGCAACCGGTCGATGATTTTTACGGTGGTTTCCCAGCCCACATCGGCGGAAATCAGTATCTCCTCGAGGTTGTCGAGCACATCGTCGTCGACGCGCGACTTGCCCAAAACGGCTTTGGAAAGTTTGGAAAACAGGCTCTCCTTGGTCTTCGACAGACCTTTGTCGAGCGTCTCTTTCTTCTCTTTGGTGAAAAATGAAAAAAATCCCATGGCATTCTCCTTTAAAAAGTTGGTGCAAAGATACGATTTTTTTTTCATTTTTGTGAACTGTGATTGGTGATTAGTGATTAGATATTTGCCTAACGGCAAAGTCAATATTACAAATTATTAATTATCAAATAGTTCCGAGTTCCGAGTTCCGAGTTCCGAAATAAATCAAAGTTTCAATACTAAAACGCGTTTTTTTTAGTTATTTAATATTATGGCAAAAAAAGGCACCGTCATACGGTTTTCAATATGCGTCGCACTGGTTTTGTGCCTGTGCGGCACGACGTTGGCGCAGGTGGGCATAGGCAAATGGCGCGACCATTTCAGCTACCGCACCACCTACCGCGTCATTCCTGCCAAGGAACGCATCTACGCCCAAGGCTCGCTGGGACTGTTCTATTACGACACCGAGGACTACACCATTAACAAACTCACCAAGGTGGAAGGTCTTTCCGATGTGGGCGTCGCTACGGCGGCCTACGACGACAAATCGGGCTACCTGGCCATAGCCTACACCAACTCCAATCTCGACCTTGTTCTCGACGACCGCGTTTACAACCTCTCCGACATCAAACGCAGCGACATTTCTGGCGACAAAAACATCTACAGCATACGTTTCCGTAAAGGCAAGGCCTACCTCTGCTGCGGTTTCGGCGTGGCTGTGGTGGATTTGGACCGAAAGGAGATTGCCGACATCTATCGTCTTGGCACCGACGGCACTTCGCTGAAAGTGAACGACATAGCCTTTTTCGACGGAATAATCATCGCCGCCATCGACTCCGGCCTTGTGATGGCCGACGAAAGCCAGCGGTTCCTCAATATCTTCACCTACTGGAGCCACGACTCACTCTCCGCACTCAAGGACAGACGCATCACCAGCATCGAATGCTTAGGTGAGAAGCTTTTCGCTGTTGTGACAGACTCCACAAACACAGCGGTTTACACCACCACCGACCTTGTAACCTTCGACCGATGGCTGGCGGGCGAGATACATTCCGTGCGTGTTGGCGACAACAAAATCGCCGTAGCCACCGCCGATTCGGCTTTCGTTTATAATCCCGACCTCTCGCTATTTGCGAAATACGGCTACACCGACTGGGCGTCGATTGAAGTCAACGACGCAATTGTTTACAAATCAACAATATGGATGGCACACAAGTGGGCGGGACTTACATTTATTGATTTCCGCAGGCCGAACATTTTGAGATGCGCGCTCCCGCAGTCGCCATTTTACAGCGACTGTCAACGGTTCCTTCCCATCAGCGACGGCATGTACATAGCCCACGGCAGTATCAGCGGCGGTTATTACTTGCCTGCACAGATGTCGCTCTACCGCAACAATGAATGGACCACCCTCAACCGCAACGCCGCCCTCGACACCTGTCTCGACATCGTGGACATCGTGGTGGACCCCAAGGACAAAAACCATCTATATGCCTGCTCGTGGGAGAACGGCATTTTGGAAATCCGCAACAACACTGTTACCGATGTTTTCACCGAAGTCAATACCGGAAACGCCATAAACCGTCTTGAACTTGACGATTACAATCCCACACGAACCGGCGCCGCTGCTGTGGACAAGGACAACAATTTTTGGTTCACCAACTCGATGCAGAACAGGGCTTTGGTGGTGAGAAAAAAGGACGGCACGTGGGCCAATTTCGAGACCAACACCGGCAGCGAGGAGATCAACAAGCTGATGATTGACAGCGTGTACAACTACAAATGGTTTATCGGCACCGCCAACCGCATCTACGTCCACGACGGTGTGAACCGCTTTGCCTACGTCAACCCCAACAAAGGCAGCAAACTCAGCACATCCAAGGTGAACTGCATAGCGCAGGACCACGACAACGAGATTTGGATTGGCACCGAAAAAGGTATCAAAGTGATTTACAACACTTCCAACGTCTTTGCCAACGGCGGCAACGGCGGCGAGTCGGCACTAACCTGCAACAACATACTTTACAGCGAAGGCGACAAAATCGAATACCTGCTTGCCTACGAAAACATTACCTGCATCGCCGTTGACGGCGCCAACCGCAAATGGATAGGCACCGCCACCGGAGGCGTGTTCCTCGTCTCAGAAAACGGCACCGAGCAGCTGCTGCACTTCTCCTCCACCAACAGTCCGCTGCCAGCCGACAAGATAGTAAGCATCGGCATTCAGCCGAATACCGGCGAGGTGTTCATAGGCACCACCAACGGCATTGTATCGTACCGAGGAACAGCCACTTACGCCGAAAGCAGGCCATCCGACACCATATACGCCTTCCCCAACCCCGTGCCTGCCGATTTCAACGGCACCGTAGGCATCAAGGGGCTCACGCGCGACGCTTTGGTGCATATCACCGACGCGGCGGGACATGTTGTTTACAGCACCCGCGCTCACGGCGGACAGGCGGTGTGGAATGGTCGCACCTCGAGCGGGAAACGTGTGGCGTCAGGAGTTTACTACGTGTTTGCCTCCGACGAGTTGGGCGAAAATCGCTCCGTTACCAAAATTCTGATACTCAACTGATTGTAAAATGCTACATAACACCCCAGCTTTCGTACTGAAAACCACCAACTACTCCGAAACCAGCGTGATAGCCAAGGTTTACACGCGGCAGTGGGGTCTGCAGTCGGTGATGATAAAAGGGGTGCGCAGCGCCAAAAGCCGCAACAAGCAGAACCTTCTGCAACCGCTCTCGTACGTGGATATTTCGATGTATCGCAACGAGAAACGGCAGATTCAGTTCGCCAAAGAGCTGAAACCCTTCAAACAGTGGAAGGACACCCCTTTCAACTACGAAAAAACGGCTATCACTTTCTTTATCAACGAGTTCCTTTACAAAACCATACGTGAGGAAGAGTGCGATGAGCGGATGTTCGACTTCATCGACGAGAGTCTGACCACCCTCGACGAGAGCGACCGCAGTCTGGCCGACTTCCCCATCCGTTTCCTCGTCAAAGCCACGTCGGTGTTCGGGTTCCGACCTTTGGACAACCATTCGGCGAGCAAGCCTTTCTTCAACCTGCAGGAAGGGCGTTTTGTCTCACCCCTGCCCGTGACCGAGGCCAACCCCGACTCCATGCTCAACGCCGATACCAGCCTTGTGCTGCACCAGTACCTGAGCAGCGGCGACACCCTTTCGGCGGAGGTCTCGCCATCCAAAAAACAGCGCGACGACCTGTTTCTGGCACTTCTGGAGTATTTCAAAATACATTTCAACCAGCTCCACGACTTCAAATCGCACGCCATTTTGCACGACATACTTAGATAAAACCCTTCCGCAATGACAAAAAAACAACTCTACAGCGAAGTTATCAAATATTTCGAGGCCGAGCGCCCCATCGCCGAGAGCGAGCTGCAATACACCAATCCTTACGAACTTATTGTGGCTGTGATACTTTCGGCACAATGCACCGACAAACGGGTGAACATGACCACCCCCGCCCTCTTTGCCGCCTACCCCACCGTGGAAAGCATGGCAACAGCCACTCCCGAAGCAGTTTACAAGCTGATAAAATCCATCTCGTATCCCAACAACAAAAGCAAACACCTTGTCGGGATGGCCCAAGCCGTGGTGGAACGTTTCAACGGCGTGATTCCCAACGACATCGACGAGCTACAGACCCTGCCGGGCGTGGGACGCAAGACCGCCAACGTGGTGGCCGCCGTGGCTTTCGGACAACCCACGATGGCCGTGGACACCCACGTTTTCCGCGTCTCCAACCGCATAGGCCTCACCAACAACTCCAAAACGCCCCTGCAAACCGAGCTGGAGCTGACCAAGAACATCCCCGCTGAAATCATCCCCAAAGCCCACCACTGGCTGATACTGCACGGACGCTACGTGTGCAACGCCCGCTCGCCGAAATGCCACGAATGCGGACTCACAAAAGTCTGCAAGTATTTCATTAGCAAGAACAAAGAGTGAGAATCCGCCCCGCACATATCATCTTTCTGCTGACATTGCTCTGGGCGTTGCCCATTTCGGCACAATATTATGTTTCGGGGCAGGACAACAGCCGAATACATTGGAAAGAGATTGAGACACAGCACTTTCGCATAGTCTATCCCGAACAGCTGGAGTGGCAGGCGCTGCGGTTGGCCTCCTACTGCGACACCTTTGCCTTTTATAACGCCAACGAGTTGAAAATCAACCAGACAAAACGGCAGAGCAAAACACCGATAATTATACACCAATCAGGTAGTTACAGCAACGGCCTGTCGGCTTGGGCGCCGAAACGCATAGAGTTCTGGCCTACGCCACAGCAGAGCGGCTACTCGCAGCCGTGGATGCTACAGCTGGCACTCCACGAATACCGCCACGAGCTACAGATGCAGGCATTAAACCAGAAAGATGTCGGAGTGTTCACCACTATCTTCGGCGAACATTTCAGCGGGGCCGTGGCTGGCCTTTTCGTGCCGGAGTGGTTTTTCGAAGGCGACGCCACATGGGCCGAGACCGTGCTATCGCCTGCAGGACGCGGCAGGCAGAGTTCTTTCCTGACTCCGGCGCAGGTGCTGCTGTCCCAAAAGACGCCCACCTACTACCAGTCGGCATTCGGCTCGTACAAGGACTACACTATGAGCTCCTACCTCGCTGGGTATCTGCTTGTTGGCTACGACAAAACGACCTACGACACTGCCAATTTCTGGCAAAACGGACTGAAACGCGTCGCCACCGACTTTTGGAAGCTTTCGACGTACTACCGCTGCATACAATTCAAGGCGCACTACGACTCGGCAATGACCTTTTGGAAAGACTACTGGCGAACGTTCACCGCCGAAAACAAGCAGGAGAGCGAGAAGCCTACAACCGCTCCACAACGCCATTACACCGACTACCACCTTGCCGGAATTACCGACACCTCGGTTCTGGCGCTGAAAAAGGGCGTACGCGACGTGTCGTCGCTGGTGGAGATACTGCCCGACGGCAACGAACGCCTTTTGGCAAAGACCGGCAGCGTGTACGACAACTACATGGCACTCAAGGGCTCGCGTATAGCATGGACAGAATACACACGTCATTCGAGATGGAACTTGTACTACACCGACCTTGTGGTGTACGACATGTCCACCGACAGACGTAAAATACTGACTACCAAGCGACATATCTTCTCCCCATCCTTTTCCGACGACGGTCAGATAGTGGCCCTCGAAACCAACGACAGCAACACATGGCGGCTGGTGTTTTTCGACAGCACCCTTACCGAAGAAACCACGCTCCAGATTCCCCTTCCCGACAGCTTTGAGTACCAGCACCCCGTCTTTTCGTCCACAGGCGACAGCGTTTTTGTGTCGGCGACGGGCTACAACGGCCGATACATACTGCTGATTTCCAATATTTTCTCCGACATCAACGAAAATATCAGCCTTGTGGCGGGACCCTTCTGGCACAACATAGGACGCATGTCCGTGCACAACGGCAAACTATTCGCTATCTCCGACCAATCGGGCGTGAACCGCGTTGTGCGTTTCGACGACGGCAAAGAGACAACCCTCTCCAACAACCGCTTCGGCATAGAGGAATATGTGCCAAGCCACGACGGCAAAACACTGACATACAGTCGTTTCACCACAAAGGGCTACTCCATTTTTTCCGACACCATGGACATCTGCAAGCGGCAGTTGGTGTACAACTTCAACAGCGAAGTACTTGCCGCTCCTGCCACGAAATACGCCATCCCGCACAATCTCGGTCCAAGCGACACAATTACCATTATATCAAAGAATTACAACCACTGGAAACATCTTTTCAACTTCCACAGCTGGGCACCGCTAGCCATCGACATCAACGATGTCAAACTCGACCTCGGGGTTTCAGCAATGTCGCAAAACGAGCTTAGCAACAGTATTTTACAAAGCACATTCCGTTGGGATTACAACAATATGAAACCCTCCCTCTCGCTTGACTACCAGTATCTGCGTTTTTATCCCGTCATCTCCCTTGCCGGCAGTTTTTCGGGACAGCGGCTCAAGAGCAAGGAGACCTACTACGACTACAACCTTTTGTCCGCCGCCGCCGGAGTCTCGGTGCCGTTCCGCTACTACAGGCACAACCACACTTTCGGCATGAGCCTCTCGGGCAGCTACCGTTTTTCGCAACTGTTTTTCTACAACCCATCCATCAGCATAGAGCCCTACGCACACCTCTTAGCTGCATCGGCATCGTTTTCGCACTCCACCGCCAAGCCTCTGCAGTATATCTACACCCCTTGGTCGCAATCGCTCTCGGTAACAGCGGGTTACGGCATAGGCAGCCTCGACGACATCTACAAAATAGCCATTGCCGCCAGTCTTAACTTCCCCTCGCCCATTACAACGCACACCATACGACTGTACGCAGGCATACAAAACCGCACCAAGACTTTGTTTTCGTTTTCCAACGCCCTGAGGACGCCACGCGGTTTCCGACATCTGAACCCTAACGACATAGCCTCGTCGTACCAGATAAACTACGACCTCCCGCTCTGCTATCCCGACAAGGCATGGGGACCGGTAGTTTATTTCAAACGCATCTACACCACCCTTTTCGCCGACGCGATGCTGATGTACGACAACGGCAAGTTTTACAAATCGTTAGGTGCAGAGATAAACATCAACAGCAACCTTTTCCTTATCACAACACCTGTAACATTCGGACTGCGCACATCGTACCTGCCCGATGACAACACCGTGGCTTTCGACGTGCTGTTTTCGGTGAATGTGTGAGGTTGGGGTCGCAGGTCAAAGGTCAAAAGTCAAAGGTCGCGGGACAAGACGGGTTGCGGCTGATTTATTTTATGTTATGCCACCCCTATGGGGTTCATATTGTAATTGCTTGTTTCGTTAGCAGGGGCTTACGCCGCTTGCCTATGCTATATCAGTCCTACGGACTTTGGGGCTACGCAGCGCTAACCCCCAACGGGGGTGTAATACAATAGGCAGGCGGCGTAAGCCCCTGCTTAAAATGCAACATATTCCATTAAGAAGTCCGTAGGACTGGCACAAAACACCCGTGCCGCAAAAAGGAACGCATGGTATGCGTCCGGAATGGACGATGATTTATACCGCAACAAAAAAATCCGTGGCGTTGCCACGGATTTTTTACAATTATAAATACTAATCAATACATTCTCCGCTTCGCTATCGAATCATTCACTGAATGATTCTTCATTCTCCACTCCGCTATCGAAAGGTCCACTGGACCTTTCTTCATTACTCACTACTAATTACTAATTATTAATTAGTGTACCTCTTTCACGAGGCGGACAGGCCATCCCCAGCTACGGTTGACAGAATATCCTTGTTGTAGGTTTGGTAAAACATTGTCATTTAAGACACCAAGAACCCTTGCGGCTGATGAACTAGCTTGCGTAGATGAAAAATAACAGCCCACGGCACCAACTCCCCTCATCTGATGCACATAGCGGTCACCTGCGGCTGGCAAGAAAACACAACCAGCTGCCTCGAGAATAGTATTCCAATCGCTGTACGAAATAACATTTGCATTGAATGTCCCATCCGGTGCGTTAGTGCTATTCAAAGGGTAGATGCTAACATCCCAGTTGTCGGGAACAAGTATCAAACCATTAACACCATCTACTTGCGCCTTGGCATAGCGCACTCCTGAACAAGTAGTCCTATAGTTTAAAACAAAATTCACCTCTCTATATGTTGGCGTACGCCAAGTGCCGGCGGGGTCGGTAGTATTGGTTTTAGGGTTGTATATGGCATTGTAAACACCCCAGTCGTAATTGGCGCTTGTGCCCACAAGGTTGGGGTCTGTCATGTTTTTAGAAGGACCGTAGCCGAATCTGTTATATGTAAGATCGACATCAGGTGTATTAACACATTCCCACGGTTGAAATCTAAAAGCAAACTGGTCGTTTGCAGTATTGTCGTAACCGCTTGTGCCCCAGCCAAAAAGGTCTATCCAGCCTTGGTAGTCTTGTGCGATATTGGCATTGTTGCATTTTACGGTCAGATCACCGCCAACGCCATATACATTGCCCGCAGTAGCATCGCCAACATAGTCCCACTGGTGCTCGGCAAAACGCCATGTGCCTGCACCGCCCAAGCCGTCGGCAGTGGCGTGAGTGGTGGCAGTGGTTCCGCCACCAGTGGCACTCCACTGCAGATTGCCGGGGGCAAAAACAACACGCTGAGAAGCACTTACGGAGAAACCGTCGGGGCAACAGAAGCAGACATCATCAATAGTGTTGGTGTATATGCTGTTCCTTGCCATTGTAGCGGAGGCAATGTTTTTGATGGTACATTTATTGTCGGTGTTTAAAATTGTCATAGAGAGGTTTTTAGATTCCATGGGCGGCAGTATTACATAAATATCAGCTCCGGAGGAAATGTCTATGTAGTTGTTTGTGCCGTCGGTGAGGTTTAATGTAAATGTTTTGGCAGCACTGGCCGCAGGGGTGATGGTGGGGGTAACGCTGTTGTCAACAGTAAAATCGCCTGCCAAGGCTCCGTTGGTGGTGGAGAACACCAATTTGCTAGCGTGGGTGTTTGCTACTCCTGCTTGGGTGGCAAGGTGCAGCTTAAGCACGGCGCCGAGGTTGCGCATCTGGAAAACAATTTGTTCCTCGCCCGTGGGCACAGATGCATAGCCTGCCATAAGGGTGTTGCCGCTCAGGGCGTTGGCGGAGGCGTCGTAGGTCTGTGTGGCGGGGAAATTCACTGTAAGGTTACTGGCGGTGAAATGGGCGGGGATAGTGCTGCCGCTGGCCGCACCTGCCAAGGTGGTGGGATACACTGCCCAGTAGATGTCGTTGCCGCCGGAAGGGATGGCGTAGGCGGTGCCTTCGAACTTTGCGGCTGTGGCATTTGCATACATTCTGGCCAATGGCAGGTTGGTGCCGTTTACATTTATGGCGTCGCCGG
>DBXF01000056.1:0-3334 GCA_002309295.1 Bacteroidales bacterium UBA1219
TGTTACTGGCGTTGAGATGTTCCGTAAGATCCTGGATGAGAGTCAGGCTGGTGATAACGTAGGTCTGCTGCTCCGCGGTATCGACAAAGACGAAATCCGTCGTGGTATGGTTATTGCAAAACCCGGCTCAATTAAACCTCACAAGAAATTCCAGGCAGAGGTTTACGTTCTGAAGAAAGAAGAAGGTGGCCGTCACACTCCGTTCCACAACAAATATCGTCCTCAGTTCTACTTCCGTACAACTGACGTTACCGGAGAAATCTCCCTGCCTGAAGGCCGTGAGATGGTAATGCCCGGCGATAACCTGACAATCACCGTTGACCTGATCTCCGAAATCGCTCTGAACGAGAACCTGCGTTTCGCTATCCGCGAAGGCGGTCGTACAGTAGGCGCCGGTCAGGTAACCAAACTGTTAGACTAATACATAAGTATTATAAAATGAAAACGGGTGGGCAAAACCCTCCCGTTTTTTTGCGACAGGGGCTTAGTTTAATGGCAGAATGGAGGTCTCCAAAACCTTAGATGGGAGTTCGATTCTCTCAGCCCCTGCTAAAAAAAACAAGTAATAAAATGTCGAAAATAGGCGATTACGTAAAAAGTTGCTACGACGAACTGGTGAACAAGACATCGTGGCCCACACTTCAAGAGTTGCAGAGCAGTGCCATAGTAGTGGCCGTTGCCGCTCTTATACTGGCACTCATAGTGTTCCTCATGGACTTTGTGTTCGGAGCACAGGATATGGGTTGGAGAGGAATATTAGGATACTTTTACGATATATTCAAATAACGTTTCTTCGCACGAAGATAGCCGGCGGATTTTGCTTCCCAATATTTCAATTTATTGAAACCGTGCGGCGACAAGCGATTATTAGAATAGTTATAATATAAAGTATGTGGCGATGCCACAACAATTTACAAGAAAAATCGATATATGGAAGAACAAGTGAAAAAATGGTATGTGGTGCGAGCCATCAGCGGAAAGGAAAACAAAGCCAGAGAGTATATCCTCAACGAGGTGAACCGTCTGGGTTTGCAGCAGTATGTTTCGCAGGTGCTCATCCCTACCGAGAAGGTTTGGTCGATACGCAACGGCAAGAAGGTGATGAAAGAACGCAACTTCTTCCCCGGCTATGTGTTGATTGAAGCCGCTCTGGCAGGCGAAATAGCCCAAATCATTCAGAACATCCCCAATGTTATCGATTTCCTGCGCGAAAAGGACGGCAAACCCATACCCATGCGCGAAAGTGAAGTCAACCGCATTTTAGGTAAAGTTGACGACGACCGCGAAAAGGGCGAGGGCTACGCCGACCCGTTCATAGTGGGAGAGAATGTAAAGGTTATCGACGGACCTTTCAACAGCTTCAGCGGAGTTGTGGAGGAGGTGATGGAGGACAAGAAAAAACTGGTCGTAATGGTCAAGATTTTCGGTCGCCGCACACCTCTGGAACTGAATTTCGCACAAGTTGAGAAAGAATAGTCGGGCAGAGCCAAAAGTCAATTTTATTAGTAATAACAAATTTAGCATTTATCACAAATGGCAAAAGAAGTTGCAGGATTGATCAAATTGCAAATCAAAGGCGGTGCCGCCAATCCGGCTCCTCCCGTGGGACCTGCATTGGGTGCTAAAGGCGTGAACATTATGGAGTTCTGCAAACAGTTCAACGCAAGAACTCAGGATATGGCCGGAAAAATCGTTCCCGCCATCATCACTGTTTACACCGACAAGTCCTTTGATTTTGTAATTAAAACGACCCCTGTAGCCATCCAGTTGAAAGAAGTGGCCAAGTTGAAGAGCGGTTCGGCCGAACCTAACCGCAACAAGGTTGCTTCCGTAACTTGGGAGCAGGTGCGTCAGATTGCAGAAGCCAAAATGCCCGACCTCAACTGTTTCACAATTGAATCGGCTATGAGCATGGTGGCTGGTACTGCAAGAAGTATGGGTATCACTGTTACGGGTGAGAACCCCTTGGCTAAATAAATTAAAGTAAAAAAAACATGGCAAAACTATCTAAAAAACAAAAAGAAGCTTTAGCAAAATTCGACAAGACTAAGGTTTACTCTTTGGAGGAAGCCGTGTCGGTGGTAAAGGACATCACCTACACCAAGTTCGACGCTTCCGTTGATTTGGATGTACGCTTGGGCGTTGACCCCCGCAAAGCCAACCAGATGGTTCGCGGCAGCGTTACATTGCCTCACGGAACAGGTAAAGTGGTGCGCGTGCTTGTGCTCTGCACTCCCGACAAGGAAGAAGAAGCTAAGGCAGCCGGAGCCGATTATTACGGATTAGACGACTATATCGCAAAAATAAAAGGCGGTTGGACGGATGTAGATGTTATAATTACCATGCCGAGCGTAATGCCCAAAGTAGGAGCGCTGGGAAAAATACTGGGTCCCCGCGGACTCATGCCCAACCCCAAAACAGGCACAGTTACTATGGAAGTTGGCAAAGCAGTTACAGAAGCTAAGGCCGGTAAAATCGACTTCAAGGTTGACAAATTTGGTATAATCCACACAGCAGTGGCAAAAGTGTCGTTCGAGCCCAACAAAATCGTGGACAACGCACGCGAAGTGCTTCAGGCTATCATCAAACTGAAACCCGCCGCCGCAAAGGGCACATACGTCAAGAGCGTTACAGTGTCGAGCACTATGAGCCCCGGTGTGAAAGTCGATGCCAAATCCATTAGCTTGTAATCATTAAATTAGTAAACTTTCGAAACATTATGAGAAAAGAACTGAAAGCCCAACTGATAGACTCACTTTGCGAGGAAATCAAAAACTACTCACACCTGTACATCGCCGACATCGGAGGCTTCAACTCTGTACAGACGAGCAAGTTGCGCCGTTTGGCATTCCGCCGCGAGGTGAAACTGTTGGTTGTTAAGAACACATTGCTCATAAAGGCAATGGAAAAGACAGGCTTCGACTATTCCGAGTTGTTCCCTGTTATCAAAGGCGAGACTTCGATAATGCTTTCGAACTCCAACAATGCTCCCGCAAAACTCATAAAAGAGTTCAGAGCACAGAACCAGAAACCCATACTCAAAGGCGCGTATGTGGAAGAGGCTTTCTATGTTGGCGACGAGAACTTGGACGCACTTGTGAACATCAAGTCCAAGAACGAACTCATTGCCGACGTTATCGCCCTGCTGCAGTCGCCCATCAAGAACGTGGTTTCTCAACTGCAATCTGGCGGAAACACAATTACAGGAGTTTTGGAAACTCTGTCGAAAAAAGCCGAATAAAACCGATGTGAAAGCATCAAAAAAACAAAAAAAGTAAACAAATTGTAAAACATTAAAAAATAAAAAGTCATGGCAGATATTAAAGCTATTGCT
>DBXF01000056.1:3463-4359 GCA_002309295.1 Bacteroidales bacterium UBA1219
TTCGACGTTATCCTGAAAGCCGCTGGCGCTCAGAAACTGGCCGTTGTAAAACTGGTTAAGGATCTGGCTAGCCTCGGACTGAAAGAAGCTAAAGAATTAGTTGACGCAGCTCCCAAGCCCGTTAAAGAAGGCGTTTCCAAAGACGAAGCTGAAGCTTTGAAAAAATCTCTGGAAGAAGCTGGCGCAGAAGTTGAGATTAAATAGGTTTTCACCTATTAATTCCATAAGGAATAGGGCTTCCGAGCAGTCGGGGAGCCCATTCCTTGTTTGTTTGTTAGATAATTCTTAGTTTCGGAAATCATATTAATACCTTAAAGACCTTGGCAAAAAATAGTTCTACAGTAGTAAATTTCGCGACAGTACGCAAATTTGATTACCCCGATTTTTTAGACATACAGCTGAAATCGTTCAGGGATTTTTTCCAGATTGAGACCAATCCCGACAACCATCTGAACGAAGGGCTGTACAAAGTTTTCAACGAAAATTTCCCCATAACGGATACTCGCAACAATTACGTTCTTGAGTTTATCGACTACTTTATAGACCCCCCGCGGTACACCATCGAGGAATGTATCGAGAGAGGCCTTACGTATAGCGTGCCCTTGAAGGCCAAACTGCGCCTTTCTTGCACCGATCCGGAACATGAGGAATTCGAGACAAAGATCGACGATGTGTTTTTGGGCATGATTCCCTATATGACTCCCAAAGCCACTTTCGTGATTAACGGAGCCGAACGTGTGGTTGTGTCGCAGCTGCACCGCTCCCCGGGCGTATTTTTCGGTACACAGTTCCACTCCAATGGAACCCAACTGTATTCCGCACGTATCATCCCGTTCCGCGGCTCCTGGATGGAGTTCACCACGGATATCAACAACGTGATGTACGCCTACATCGAC
>DBXF01000009.1:0-9453 GCA_002309295.1 Bacteroidales bacterium UBA1219
AATCAGGTACAGACTCCGAGCGGCAATGTCGTGGCATGTCTGGACACTGTTGAGAACACCGTGCTCATAATCAACGACCTGCTGCAGTTCCCCAACACCATCACCCCCAACGGCGACGGAATCAACGACATTTTCGAAATCAAGAACCTGATAGAGGGAGGCGGATTTACCGACAACGAACTCTATATCTACAACCACTGGGGACGTAAGGTGTACCACAAGAAAAACATCACCACACGTGAGGATTTCTGGGATCCGTCACTCAACAACGACCCCGACGGTACTTACTACTACCGTTTCTCGGCTAAAGGCTATCTCGGCGACATACTGCGCAATGGAACCATAACCGTGGTAAGGTAATGATTTAGACATTGTTGCCATGCTCAGGTCGGCTTGGATATTCGCCTCTTTGCTCTTGGTATCTACCTTGGCGAAAGGTCAGTCGCAGACCGATACTGTGCCATATTGCTGCAATTTCGAAGGCCTTGTAGAACGGGGATGTTGGCGTTTTGCCAATACTTCAACAGCTAATGCCAACAGATGGATTATTAACCGAACCGCACAAAATGGCCCGGGCCAATACAGCTTGTTCATATCATATGATAACTCAAGCTACTACTTTTCAGACGTACTCTCCCATTCTTATGCATACAGGAGATTGCACTTCCCCACTAGCGGCATTTACGAAGTGTCGTATGATTGGAAGGCGCAAGGATATGCTAATGGTAATACAAACTATGCATATTTCAGGGCTTTTCTGATACCCGACACCGCTACTTTCTCCGGCGGCAACCAAATAACAGGACTATCCCATAACACTTTGCCTCAGGGTGCCATACCTATAGATGGCGGCCAAGTTCTTTATAATCAAAGCACTTGGCAAACTTACAACAATCCGTTGATACAGGTGCCTACTGCTGGGAACTATTACCTTGTTTTTTACTGGTACAACTACACGGTTTCATCAGCTTCTTACCAACCACCTGCAGCAATAGACAATATCTGCATCTCTCCCGTAAGCTGCCCGATAATAAGTGCTCTCTCGCACCGCTACATCGGCAACGGTTGCGAGGAGATAACGTGGGTTGATAATTCCAACAATCCAAACACGACTTGGCAGATAGAATATGGTATTGAGGGTTTTGCACAAGGCTCAGGCACAAAAAGACAGTCTTCCATAACCATCGACACCATTTGCGGACTTACTGAAGATGTAACATACGAGTTTTATGTGCGTGCCGTATGCGACTCAAACGACACCAGCGACTACAGTAAGCCGATAATTATCCGCAGATGCTCTCAACAATTTTTCTCACAATGCATTGATTACACAGACCTTACAGGGCCGAATGTAACTTGTACATACGGTACTTATACTTATTTCAACCAATATGGCAACGGCAATCCGGGACCATACGCTAATGTTGGCATACGTAATCCGGGTAACGGATATGGGAGCCCCGCAATAGGTACGGCAGCTTCGCACACCATCCACAACGATATTTCGGAGAAAGACTCGTTTACTTTTTTCCAGCTAAGCACAGTACCTAATAGTTCTTGTAAGTCTGTTCGTCTCGGCGGCCGCTATGGCAGTTATATATGTCAGGCCACAGCCTATCGTATGGTTGTTGATACTAACGATGCAGATTTGATTATTATCAACTATGCTGTGGTGTTGGTAGATCCCGGACATCCGATATTGCAAGAACCTCGTTTTATTTTTGAGATACTCGATACCAACGGCCACCATCTGGATTCGGTTTGCACATACGCCAACATCGATGCGTGGACAGCGTCGCTATCGTGGAATTTGGGTATTAAAGTGAATGGTTTATTACAGTCGTATTGGAGAGACTGGGCACCGATTGGCATTGATATTTCGCCATATCACGGACAACCAATTATCGTGCGTATTACATCCTTCAATTGTGGACAAGGCGACCCCGTACACGCAGGGTATATCTATTACACATTGGACTGCGCCAAAGCAAGAATAACTAACAATTCCTGTGCCGCAGAAGGTGAGGAGAGAACCGCCACTTTCTCGGCGCCGCCAGGATTCCTGTACCGATGGTATAACCACAGTCATCCCGGGTGGACATCCGACCAACAATCTGTTACTGTGGTAATTGACAGCACTACATATTATTGCGACGTATTCTTCACGGGCGACACAACGTGCAGATTCACCCTTTCGTCGGCTGCAATACCAAGATACCCACATTCCGGTTTTTCGGTGACGTTGGATACGACAAGCTGCAAATACTATGCCGATATCACAAACACAAGCTACGCCTCCTCCAGTGTCGATGACACAGTTCCAAGTGGAAGATGTGAGAAGTTTCTTTGGGATTTCGGCGACGGAAGCACCTCTATGTCCGAAAATCCGGGGCAACACGAATACCAAAACGCCGGGACATATACTATAATGCTTGTGACCAAGACTGCCGACGACGCTTGTTCCGACACCACCTATCGTACAATAACCTTCAATCCTCCGATACCCATAACTCTGTCGGGCGATACATCGGCATGCAGAAACACCTATACACATTTGGAGGTGAACGAGCCAAGCGCCACCCGATTCCAGTGGAGCACTGGCGAAACAACCCGTGGCATAGACCTGTTTATAACCGATTCCATAACCGTTGTTGTGCACGTGATAGACCGTTTGGGCTGCGAATACGACTTTGTGCACCACATTGAAATGGACACAGTGCCTCTGCCAATTTTAGAGCCGGCGGTATATGAAGCGTGTGTGCCATTCCGTCTCAAAATAACCGACATAAATCCCGAAAGTATGGGCAACACATACAGCTGGGACTGGGGCGACAATTACAGCACCACGAACGACAGTGCCAACATCCATATTTACCGCAAGTCCGGGACATATCCGTTTTATTGTTTCATACTTAGCGCCCAGGGCTGTCGCGACACCCTCGGTATGACGGCGTATGTGTACGAGCCGCCCCACGGCGCCTTTTCGTGGAACCCCGCAGTGTTGTCGGTATACAGTCCCGAAATCACTTTCATAAACCTCACCACCCCCGACTATGGCAATATCTACGACTGGGAGATTTACTACCACGAACAATCCCCGGTGTTTTTCGCCAACACTTTCGAACCCACCTACACGTGGACCGGTGATATGGAGGAGTTTACGGGGCTAAACTTGGTGCGACTTATCACGACCTCCCACATACCAACACATAGCGGTAATCCTTTGACATGCTACGACACGACAGAGTCCAAAGTGCTGATAGTGAATATTCTGCTACAGTTCCCGAACACCGTGTCACCCAACGGCGACGGCATCAACGACATATTTGAGATAAAGAACCTTTTGGAAGGCAATTGCTATACCGACAACGACTTGTATATCTACAACCATTGGGGGCGGAGGGTGTATTATAAAAAGAACATCTCCAAACGTGAGGATTTCTGGGACCCGTCGCTAAACAACGACCCCGACGGCACCTACTACTACCATTTCACAGCCAAGGGCTATCTGGGACACGTTCAGCGCAACGGTGTTATCCAGGTGGTGCGATAACAAAAAAGCATACAAAATGAACAGGACAAATTTTCAGGCACAGCTGGATTCGTTGATAGAAAGGAACAAAGAGGCGGGAATAACCCCAAGTCTGTTTCTTCATGTCTGTTGCGCTCCCTGCAGCAGCTATGTGCTTGAGTATCTTTCGGAATATTTTAGGATAATGGTCTTTTACTACAATCCCAATATCTCGCCAGAGGAGGAGTATCTGAAACGAAAAGCCGAGCTTAACCGCCTTATCGGAGAGATGCCCTTCAAAAACCCCGTGTCGGTAGTTGATTGCGACTACGACAGCAAAGTGTTTTTCGACAGTGTGAAAGGGTTGGAACAATGTCCCGAAGGAGGCGAGCGCTGTTTTGTGTGCTACGACCTGCGGCTGCGGAAAACGGCCCAGGTGGCGAAAGAAATGGACTTCGATTACTTCGCCTCCACATTGAGCATAAGTCCGCTTAAAAACGCCGCCAAACTTAACGAGATTGGACAGAAATTAGCCACCGAATATAATGTGAAATGGCTGCCCAACGATTTCAAGAAACGCGAGGGCTACAAGCGCAGCATAGAGCTGTCGAGGGAGTACAACCTCTACCGGCAGGACTACTGCGGATGCGTGTTTTCCAAAAAAGCGCAAGAATAGTTTTTTGTAAGAAAAACGACAGTTGCCACCAATAAAAAAGAGAGCCGAAAGGCTCTCTTTTTATGTGTATAATAAGTTATCGTTTAAAGCAAAAGGGAGAGCATCGCGGAGGGCATCATAGCCGAAGCAATTGTGTAGGCAAGCCACAGCGATATGATGACGGCAAGAGGTGCAACGTACCAAGAGAACCCTTCCTTGTTTTCGGCTTCGTATTTATTGATAGCGTTGCGGGCAATGCTGAATCCCATCGAAATGGCGCAAATTGCCACAAGGGCCATAATAAGTATTCCAATTTTGCTTGTGCCAAAAATAAGCATTGTAACAAGCATCACTACAATGGCCAATGTGAAAAGGAATACATGCACTCCGGCGTGGCGTATTGCCAGAATGAAATCGGGGTTCTTTTTTATTGCAAAAAGTCCGAACATTGCTCCTGCCACAAAAATAGCGAAGAAAATGGGCATTGTGCCTAAAGCGAGGAATGTACCGAATTTCAATCCTATGAAACCCATAAGCGAACCCAGTTTGATGCGGGCAATCAGGAAAGATAAGAAGGTAACCAGCACAAACGACAGAACCGTCATACAGATAGGCATTACAATGGATTTCGACTTTGTTTCGTCGAGCCATTTCAGTGCGCCAGTAGCAGGACGTTTTATCACAGCAAGGAACATATCCTTAAGGTCTTGGGTAAAGAAACGTGCTATGTCTCCGCCCCAGTCGATGCCGTTGCTCTGAGGTTCCTGTTGCTCTACTTGAGGTTCAGCCTGCGGTGCTTCGTTGTGCACTTCGGGTTGTTGCATTTCTTCGTTTTGAAAATCTTCCATATTTGTTTATGTTTTAATTTGTGAGTCCTTTTATTTCAGGCGCTGCGACGGGACTCAGATACATCGCCGTGCCTTTATTACTAAGAAAAGCGATGTTATTGAGCCATCGTTTCTTCTATCTCCTTGACGGTTTTGGGTATGGGCTTGCCCAGTACGCGGCAGCCGTCGTTGGTAACGAGTATGTCGTCTTCGATGCGTATGCCGCCGAAGTCCTTGTATTTCTCCAGCACGTCGAAATCGATGAACTGGGCGTTGGTGCCTTCGCGGTGCCATTTGTCGATAAGTTCGGGGATGAAATAGCATCCTGGCTCGTCGGTGATGACGAAACCGGGTTGCAGACGGCGTCCGCAGCGTAGGCTGCCGAGTCCGAACTGTTTGCTGCGTTCGGTTTCTTCGTCGTAGCCAACGTTTATCTCGCCGTAGTTCTCCATGTCGTGAACGTCGAGGCCCATCATGTGTCCGAGGCCGTGGGGCATCATAAGCGAGTGTGCGCCGTTGGCCACAATGTCGTCGATGTTGCCTTTGAGTATGCCCAAATCCTTGTAGCCTTGAGCCAGAATGCGGCTGGCGGCAGTGTGTACCTGCTGATAGGTGATACCCGGACGGGTAACGCGTATGGCTTCCATATTGGCGGCAAGCACTATCTCATAAATGGTTTTCTGACGTTCGTCGAATTTGCCTCCCACGGGCACTGTGCGTGTGATGTCGCTGCAGTAGTGCATAGGGGTTTCGCATCCGGCGTCCATAACCAGCATGCGGCCCACTTTCAGCTCGTGGTTGTGGTTGTGGTTGTGAAGGGTTTGTCCGTTGATGGTCATAATGACGGGGAACGACACGGGACCGCCGCCCATCAGCGCGGTGCCTTCCATAAATCCGGCCAGTTCGTATTCGTAGCGACCCGGCATGGCCATTTTCATGGCACCCACGTGCATGTTGTATGCAGTGGCAATAGCGCGTTCTATCTCCTCAATTTCTTCGGCACTCTTGATAGAACGTTGTCTAACGCAAGCTTTGATGAGTTCCAGCGATGCGTAGCGGTTCACGCTATCGGTTTTGATGCCGAGCAGGTTGCCCATTTTAACGAGGTTGTCGGTGCGGTAAGGAGGCAGGTAGTGGATTTTGCGGCCTTGTGCAACGGCTTTGTTTACAACGTTTTGCAAATCGGTTAGGGAGCCGCTTTTGGTAACGCCCACTGTCGAGGCGAGTTCGGCAACGCTGGGCAGGGCGCCTGTCCAGATAATGTCCTCGATGTCGTAGTCGTTGGCAAAAATCCAGTCCTCGCCAGTCTCGCAGTCGAGCACACCGTACATATCCTCGCGCTGAAGGCCGAAGAAATAAAGGAAGGTGCTGTCCTGACGGAAGCTATAGGTGTTGTCTTTGTAATTGCAGCTTGCTTCGCTGTTGCCTTGAATGATGATAAGGCCGCTTTTGACGTCCTTGCGCAGTTGTTCCCTGCGTGCTATGTAGGTTTCTTTCTTAAACATGGTTGTATATTTTTTTGCAAAGATACGAAAAAAAAATGAAAGTGTGGAGTGGGTTTTTCATGAGAAAATGCTGTTTTTTGCTCAGGAAACGTATCTTGTTAAAATACTGACACTTGTACCTCTGATTGTTTCATAGCGCCAAGAGTGGATGTGGTGTATATAAACAACTGCCAATCAAATATTTACGACATGTTGAAAACTCGTGAAAACTATTTTTTCGGTGTATAGGTCAAATTGGAGGATGTTTTTGTGACGCAGGAGCACAGCAGGGTTGAGATGGTGAGTGCAAAAAATGATATGCCGGGTTTTGCAAATTATTTCTTTATTTTGAATTTCTTTCCGTCCCAGACGTATAACACTTCTTCGATCATGGAATTGGCTTTTTTACTGAAGTATGGCTTGTAAATGGTTCCCGTCTGTTTATCAAAAGTGATTAGTTTTTTCACACCGCCAGTCTCGTTGATAAAATCCCAATCGTCAGTTGTTATCATTCCTACAGTAATGATTTGCTCGTCGGCTTCATCCTCAAGATATGATTCGAAAGCCGAAAACGGATGCAGCGTGCTATCCAGCTCGAAGGCATGCAAATCGTATTGGCTCATGCCGGGTTCCGAGCCTGCAAATCCTAGCACAAGGTAAATGGTGGATTTTCCTGTGTTGAATGTAAATATAGTGTCCGGATTTAGACAAAAGTAACATTTCTCGCCATATTCATCGGCAAGTTTTACCTCGCCGTTGATTCTGTACTGGGCAATCATGTGCGGAATCACCGCACCTCCTTCAACACCGAAAAAACGCACATTGCCGTCGTCGGAAGCGACAGGCGTGAATCTCACACCATCGTATTTTGCCGACAATGAATCAAATGGGTAGTCCATCGACGAGGGGTCGGACAAAAGGACCTGTTCAAAAACATCGTTAAAGCTAGAGATGCTCGTCCCTTTTAAATGTAACAACTCCCACTCGGCCTCTTCTATCGAGGAGAAGGTGATTTCCGTGGAGTCGTTGCCGACATTGTTTTGTACCCAGATAGTTTTTTGCGGGAATTTCGGTTCGAAATCAGGCTTTTTGTGTTCTTCGGACTTGTTTCTGTCGCCACAGCTGGAGAGCAGGGCAATGAAAACCATTGTCAAAGTAGTGAGGATTAGAGATTTATGCATGTTCATGGTGTATGAGTTTTTTTTGTTGTTGAATAATTTATTTTGGCAAAGATACTAAAATTATCTCTTTCAAAGAATATTTGCAAATAGCACCTGTTTTGTACGATGCCTCTTTGGCCATTTTGCAATTTCTATCCGTTCAAATGTACGACTTATTTTTTCAATTGGTCTATAATTGAGAGTGCTTTGTCCACCACTATCAAATCGTCTACAAGTCCTAGCACGGGCATTTCATCGAAAATAAGGTCTTGGTCGTCGAAGAAATAGGTAAGCGCCCATCTTGAAGCTCTTTTATGTTTGTTGCGAGACTCCGGCGATATCATTATTGAATAAAGATTGTTGATTTTTGAACGCAATTTTAATCTCATAGGGGAACTTATCCACTCGCTATCCCATTTGTCAACATACTCTTTAATTTCATCAACGGACATGGGTGAACCAAGCAATTTCTCCATTGTGGAAACGAATTTATCGTAATTATCGGAGGCGAACATCGAGAAAAAGTTTGATATGGCCTCATCGTCGGATTCGCCTTGTATTTGCCCGCATACCGCCACAAGGTTATCGGCTGGTGTTATGTAGCACAGACCCTGAATATATTCGGGTAGACTGAGTGACAATGCGGAACGTACCAACGACTGCCTTTCTTCTATTGTGAGTTGTTCGGGGTTGGCGCTTTCCAGTTTTTCGGTTATCGACTGTTCCACACGATCCAATATTCGCAACACCGCATACAACAAATCAGGGGCAATAAGATAGGCGACATGGTGCATCTCCTCTTCGTAGATCTCATTTTTGTGAAAACCGCGCATGAAACTCGTCGAATTATGTAGCAAATCTTCAAAAACCGAGTTAAAAACAACAATGCTTCGTGTTGACGGAATAATTGTCTTACCGTTAATTAGTCGCTCACACAATATGGCCACGCCTTCGGCCCGGTAATGGTTGAACAAGCCGAATATGGCATCCAACACAATATCGGGAGTGCCTCCGTCTATCGAGTTGGACAGGGTTTCGTTGTATTTATCCGCTATCTCGTCGGATATTATTCTGTCCATCCTCAGCTCTTCAAAATCGGCGGCATGGCACATTTCGTGGTCTATCACTTCCGTAAGCTTTGTTGTGTCAGCGTTCTCGAGTATCTGCCTCACAACAATTTCTTTCATCGAAAAGACTAGTGCCTCGGGGGAACTTTTCAGGGAATTGAAATAGGCATACAAATTCCAGTCTTCGTTTTCGTCGTTGCTAACTTCGAGTTCTATTTCCAGCCTTTCTGGCAAAGGGCGTCCCTGTATGCCGGCTATGATTGTTGTAGCCGCTTGGTGGAACAGTTCCTTGATTTTGTCCTTGGCCGCATTTATCTGCTCGGCGGTGTACAGCGTTTTATGCACAGTGCCTTCGAGCATCGTGCTTACGTTTTCATTGTCTCTGAGGATTATTCGCATGGGAGTAGGTAAAAAATCATAACGTTATTGTGAATAATGACCACAATTATTTTGCAAAGATACGTTTTTTTTCAGACTTCGGAACTTTTTTATAAATTGCTCACATAAACAGGCATTTCACAAGCTGCCGGACCTAACATTTCTCATAGTATCCAAATTCTTATATTCTCAAAAGTCATACCATTCTCTTCGACATTTTGACTAAATATTTGTTTCTCTAGTTTATTAATCTCCTAAAAAAATCGCGTATTTTTCTACCCTTAAGGTGGGCTTCCTTCACTTTTATATCATATTTTTTCTCATCGAGTTTTTTTCTTTCTATTGCCTGTCTAAGTTGTTCCGCATTGCGT
>DBXF01000009.1:9511-70391 GCA_002309295.1 Bacteroidales bacterium UBA1219
GTTCTCTCACCTGTCTAAGTTGTTCCTTCGTCTGAATAATTTGCTTCTCAAGGCGTTCCTTTTCCGCCCTAATACAATCCACATCTAACTTATCCTTTTGATTGGCATTTCGTGAGTGTATTTTTGCAGAATTGGCAGAATTTTCTCCTGAAATTTTATTTTCCGATTTTTTTTCTCTCGGCGATCTGCCTTCCGCTAAACGGTTTATTTCAGCCAAAGTTTGTTTGTCTAAATCTTCGATGCTTACATCAGCTTTGTCTTTAAGTTCTTTAATCCTTCTCAAACGATCCAACGCACGCTCGTTCTCTTTTTTCATATTTTCTAATTGTAATAGCTTATAACGTTATTGTTGAAAATAGCTATTTTCATAAAACATCATAAACAAATTCTCTGTCACCAACAAAACGTTGCGGGGAATCAAAATCCTCAAACCAATCCAGATTGTGCCAAGTGCTATCCCCTTTACGACGAAATTCTGCATAAGCATGTCCACCATTACCTTTTACAACAGCCTTAACTCGAGATTCTAATCCAACCTGTCTGGCGAAAGAAGCCATAAGAATGGCAAAATCATCACAATCTCCCGTATAACATTTACCATTAGAATAATAATTGGAAATTGTTTCTGAAGCACTACGCCAAGTATCTTTGCCGGTTTCCGTATTCGGATCGTATAAATACAACCAATGGTCTTTTACAAATTTCCATGCTATTTCTAATTGCTTTACTGGGTCAGATTCGTGATTGGTGTTGTTTACAGCTTGAATATCCGAGAAATTTCGCAACACAAGTCCTTCTGTCTGGATCTTTTTATTCCCTTGTCCGAGACTTTGAAGTAATTCAAAATCCGACGGCGAAAGGGTATTGTCAACCGCTGTAGTCGCAGTTGTATTGGTGTTTGTTGATGAATTTCCTGAAACATATTCGGCCAAACTTGCCAACACAAGGTATGGGATGCGAATGTATGACGCGCTATCTATCATCTCACACTTTGCTCTGAATCCTGCGCCATTGTCAAGTATAGTAATAGGGAAATCCTTATAAGTTTTTTGTAGTTTATCGGTTTGTCCCAAGTTTGTATAGTCTGCAAATAATATGTTGGATTTCTTTGTATTGAGCAAAATGGTCACAGAATCGTTATTTATTTGAACACTGTCCCTATCGAACACTTTTGTACCAAGACGAGATGCTAATTCTAAGAATTTGTCTAGATTTACAAGTCCCATCTGACGATTATCTATAAAAGAGGAATCCGTGGCGAAATTAGCAGCATCCATGCCTGGAATCACACCATTTTTCATCTTGGGCTTGGCACACAAAAACATAACAAATGCTACGCCAATCAAAATGAAAGAAACAACCGATACCTTGATTAAATATTTATTATTATTCATAATTATCTTCCCTCCTCCATATATTGATTAAACAATTCTGAATTGACAACAGCTTCTATCTGCGATTGGAAATTATTATTAGTAAAACCATCTTTCTCTACTCCATGGAACGACATATACATTACATAGTATCGTATTTGCCGCAAATCATCAAGACTTTGAGCCTTTTCCAATTCACCATTAGCAATAATTACCATCATATTACGAATGCGCTTACTGCTTTTATTATCAATGTTAAGCGTACCTGTTTTAACATATAAATAATATCCACGTTTCGACAGGTTCTGAGCCAAAGATTTTAAACCTTTTGCGGTACCAATGTAAGGCACTTGTCTCATCTGGCCCAAAACCTGAGTTTTGTAGAAGTCAAAATACGCTCCATTGCTTTGCCATCCACCGCTTGTCACATCAAACTCAGATATTTCTGGAGCAACTCGTACCGCATCATTTAGAGTCGTGATATTGTCCGCACTATTCAGTGTTGCCAATCGCATAGCCATAGAAGCGACCTGCAATGGCGAAACATTAAGCGGGGCTGAACCAGAAACCATTTGCACGAATCCTTCCCTGAGCCATGGCATTCGTTGGCGCAGATATCTGTTCAAGCTACCAGTTTCTGAATAGCACCATTGCTTGGGATAACGCTGCTGGTTGAATAATACATCAAATGCGCTATCGTTACCAAAATAATTGTAATATTTATCATATCCATCTGCGTTGTAATCAATATTTAGCTTAAAATTATTCCGCAGGCCCTCTTCCATTATTGAATTACCCAAACTGATACCATTTTCGTTTCCAGCAAACCATTTGTCGGGATCAAAAGAATGCGCATTCCCATTGTATGTAAACCGCGGGAAACCTGCTGCACCATCCTTTGGCGGACCTATAATACTTTCGACATTGTCTCCACGCTGCATTCCTAGTAACACTATCACCGAATGGTAAAAGTTGTTCGATTGAATAATATAGTCATTATGTGCATATCCAGCACTGCCATCTATCGAGAAATAATCTATACCACCTTCTTTTGCTCTTACACCACCATACCAATCATATCTTGCGTTGGTGTTTTTTTCTTCACCATCATTTTTATGGATAACACCATCAGGTTTGAAGGAACTCACATCGATAGTGTTCCAAGGAATATTTTTAGTTGATGTTATAGCTGTATAAACGATTGGCTTGAACGTGGAACCAGGACCGGGATTAAGATGCTGTAGGGTCTTGTTGCCGAGCACGTCGCGTTCTTGCTCATTCGAACCATCACGATACATATCGCTAAGAAATTTGTTGTAGTGTACAATATTGTTGGGGTCTATTCGCTGACCTCGCTTGTTATAGTCGAACATCAATCTGATACGCCCATAACCATCCAAAACCACTGCTGAATAAGTAAATTTATGCATTAGAAGTTCGCCTACAACAATATTTACTTTTACAGAATCAACACTGTTTATGCGCCCCAAGCGGTTAAATTTTTTGTTTGCAATATTGGCAAGCCTGTCAACTTCTTTTAGGTAGTTAGCGGGCACTTTATTGCTGGGCATAAACTTTCTTTGTCTCTGGTCAAAATAAAGATAGTAGGATGATGCAATTTTTCCAGTCTTAACAGCGTATGGTTCATTAACGAGTTCTGCTAAATTATTTCTCACCTCATCTGTCATTTTAATAGAGCCCTTGTTCATATCATTCATAATCCTATAAAAATCCTTATGAAGATCATAGTCAATAGATACACGCAGGTCACGATGACGATAACTTGTGTCGGTAAGGTTTGAGTTACCATACACATTACTCACTAAATTTGCGAATTGGTAACTCCACATAGACTCCTTTCCTAGAGGATAGAACATAGACTGTCGACCATTTATCCATACGTTTTTGGCAAGAAAACGTTGGTTATCTTGGCCATAGCGCAACGGGAGTAAAGTCTCAGTTGAATGACCAGATTTACGATTTATCGTAACCAAATCATTTTCGTGGATACGGGTAGCCATTTGGACACTAGAATTACGACCTCGCATAATGAAATCGTTTGATTCTATGTCGAAAAATTGATTGTTGTTAGGTATGGTTTTAATCAGAAGCAGTGGCTTGTGGTCAGCTGTCCACGAGGAATCAAAGCGCATTATCTGAACGTTGGATATTGATGAACGTTGTGCGGCAGGGAGAATATTGGTTTCATAATCATCTTTGTTTTTATTATAAATGCGCACGCTCCCTACTCTAGAATTGTTTGTGTTGCTGAATTTAAAAAACAATGGTGTCTCGGCAGCAAGCAAGTTCCCTGTCCACGGGTTTTTGTTGTCAATTATCTTGTCAATAAAATAAAATTTTTTATTTACGCACAAATGGTAACAATTACCACGTTTTCGTATGTGAACAAGTTCTTGCGGATTGAACTTTTCGTTATCGGTTCGTTTATCAAAATCATTCATTAGCGAAGGAATGAATGAGGATCCTTTTTTGGTTGTGTCGGCTATAGAATGCCACTCGTTAGATTCAGATGTGAACAAGTGCCATATCTCGTTTAGCTGTTTCCCTTTAAACCCTTCTTCATTCTGTTCTTGGAAAACTGCGAAAGCATCATCTATCCTTTCGACATTTTGCGACACATCGTTTATGATTTTATTCACATCAAACTGACTATCATGTTGTTCAGATCCCTTACTCGGCACCAAAAGCCATCCTACCAATGCAAAGAGTAACAGACAGAAGGACAAAATCACTGGCGTGTGCTTGTCGTTTGCGCCCTTTTCATTAATGGAGTTTCGTTTACCATAAAAATAAGTGGTCTTACGCTCGCCCATAATTAGCATAACGTGTTGAGCAACCAAAAACAATAGAATTGCGGGAAGAAAAACCGACAATTTACTTTGTATGCTTAAAAATGGGAAATCCTGCCCCATAAACACTGAGCGGTTTGTGGCCGACATATATACACAAAACGCAATAACAAAGATATATATTAGCATCGCAAGGAAGCCCCTGCTCTTGCCATCCTCTCGTCCTGTTACATCAACCTCATTACAGTAGATGGAAATTAGCAACAATAGCATTATTATCATCAATTCTGCAATAGGTCCTTTGTGTTCTGCTTTTAAATATCGTGTTATGGCCAGGTCTGTAGTTTGGGTATTGTACGGACTTCCTTGATTGGAGTGCGGTTGAATACGGAAATAGCCATCCAGTTCGCTACCTGCCTTAAGATATTGGTTAATGAACCACTGGTTTTGCGCCGAACGCATAATGAATGTTATGTCGGACGACTTAAACTTGCAATCTTCCATAAGCACTCCTATATCCTGACCTTTTTCAAGCTCTTGCACAGCTGCACGATATTTCATGTGTGTGCCTTTTTTGGAAACAACATCGCTCATTGCAGGACTTAATATTGAGAAGACCGCAAGTACAACTCCCACTACTGCAACAGAGATCAATACGATTTTGCGATGCTTGAATTCAACTTTAAAACAAACATAAAACACAATGACAAAAAATGCCACTATTGCAACAGGAAGTATTAATTTCAAATGGTTTATGGCAAATATCATCAGCGAACCTTCATATAGAACGAACATAAAAGTTCCTATTAAAACGACAAAAAATCCCACAACACGAAATAAACGTCCTAATTTGTCGGAATCTTCGGTAAGCATTGTTACAGCAAATCTCACCATAGAGAACACAACAAAAATCACAGCGAATCCTGCATCTCCGACAAAAAAGAACAATGTGGCCAAAACAAAAACCAACGGACGTTCCCATCCAATACACTTCAATTTGAACGATAGCCAAGTTTTATTTTTTTTGACTTCTCGTTCCCTGAGCAACTGAATAAACCATATGTCCACCAAGAAATACAGCAAAAGAGGAAAGAAAATAAGAACGAAACGAGGCGATACCACACCCTTCAAGACATACAGAACAGCCAATGCCACCACATAACCAATTATTATATATATGTGTTTAACGCATGGAAATTTAATCCATTCAAGTAAGTCTTTATTTTTAATCTTGACTTTGTAAGCTGTTAAAATAGACCAAATTGTCATCAAAAATGGCACAGAGTGACAACCTAGAATAGTCCACCACAACACACTAGTTCTCATTTCAGAATAAGCATCAGGACCGATATCGTCAATGGGTGTAAAGGTAGAACTTCGCCAAGCCAGTATCAATCTTGTAACGCCAAACGCCAACAATACGATATAGGTACCTATCTCAAAACCTGACAATGAGGTTTTATAACGATTTTCAGATCTTTTGGGATCAACTTTGGAATTTAGCCAAAGGTCTGTAAACACTCTTGCTAAAACAAGAAGCATAAACAATCCGACAAACAGCCATACAATTCGGCCATAAGTGAGTCCGTTAGTTTCTCGCATATTATGAATGTTGAATGTCCATTCACAAGGTTTACGTTCGTTTGACCCACTGGTTTGGAGACAGAACTCTGTGTCACTTCCAATTATTGTATCACTTGCCAATTCCGATACAGCCTTCATGTCATGCACTTGGAAGTTCATGTCTGTACGAGAGTCATTTACAGCATAATGTATTGTTCCGTTTATGTGGTTGAGATTATTGTCCTTGTCGAATATATTAAAAAGGTAAATACCGTCCTCGGTATTTTCTGTAGCAACGTCAATGGATGAGGTTATCAGCAATTTACTGTCACAATCGCGCAACCTTTTACGCATAGGCATTTGATACCGAAGAGATATTCTTGTACTGTCGATAGTTGAGATTTTCATTTTCGGAGTCATGCCAAACCCAAATCCGGTGTGGAACAAAGAACCGTTTTTAATGGTGTCTTTGAAGACAACGTCGGCATCAGCACTTTCGCCATTAACTTTTAGTTGAGTGTTGAGAGCCAACCACTGGTTTGGCATAAGAACGAGTTCGCTATTAGCGTCACCATTGGTTTCTCGCACAAGCATTGTCCCATCAAGTATTACCCGTAATTCCTCCGGCATTTCCATTCCAGGAGTATTATACACTATATCAGAAAACGGATAACCCTCTTTTATCTCTTTTGTAAAATCGCTCGTATCTTTCTTGTTGCGCCCGGGAATCATAGATATGTAATAGCAACGATCCTTTTTGTATGGGACAATTTCCAAAGAATAAATCAAATTGTTATCCGAAGTTATTATAAAACCTTCACTACAATCTGAACTGAAATATCTATTTATCAGATGTGCATTTTTTGTTCCATCATCAGCGATATAAATCGGTTCATAAAACCCCTTGGATTCCAGTGTGACGAATTCGCCATTAATGTTGGTCAGAGTTACCAACCCTTCTTTTGTATCATATAGAGCCGCTTCGGGAAGTATTTCGTCATCAACGAGTTGAAAAGGAGACAGTACATTGAATCCTGTATGTTCCAACAAATGATATTGTGAATTGTCGAACACATTTGAATCGTTGGGGTAGATGTATTTTTTTACCACGAACGGGGATAACACACCCAAAATCATCAAAGGTATGATAAACCAAGCCCAAACAAGTTTATTCCCTTCTTTCAGTTGTTTTTCTTTACAGAACAAAAAACTTAATAGTACTATCAATACTAAAAAGAAACATGCTACTGATAAAAACCACGGAATTGTCATAAGATTATTGTTTATTAATTATTTTTTCGGCATTATTGCATAATTGTCAACGACTATTTCCAATTTTTCCACCCCCAACTCCTTTGCCCATTCATAAATGGTGTTTGTATGGGATGTGGACAGGTTGATGTTATTATAAGCGAACTCTTTAGTCCCTTTAAAATTGAAATTATTATCCATCAAAGTTTTGTTGTAGCAGAATATGATATTATCGCTATTATCTTTTATGCTCCTGATGTTATCAACCGTATGATAGGCAATATTCATCAACATCTCGAAATACCAGCCCTTGTCCGCTGGTGACGAGTCATATGTTAGTCCGGGCTCCTTTTTAACAAATTCTTTGACATATTTCTCCCACATAATGTCAGTAAAATTCCTTATTTTTGAATAGCGGCTAGCTGACTCACGTACCCCAGTGATCCATTTTGCATTTTCTTCACCAACCTCTCTTGTTAAATCAGAAATCATTCTCTCAACAGTGTAGTTTTCCCTTGTAGCAATTAATAGATTATATGCTCTGGATTCTTGTTCAATCCGCCTATCATCTTTTAGTGCATTTTCGATGTTCAACTTATAATTATCTCCTAAGATGGGCTTCGACAGAACATTCATAACTGTTTCAAAGAAAAATGCCCGATCACGCCGTTGACTTCCTTTAATTGTTTGGAGGAATTTATCTACCGATGCAACAACTATATCTTTATTCTCATCATACCATTTGGCTTTATTTTCTATCTCCTTCAGCTCATCCAGTAATTTGCGGCTTGTTTGTCTGTCGTACATTTCAACAACATTTTCCAATGAAAAATCTTTATCCTTCACTTGTTGGAACGAATGTATTTTTATCATTCCATATTGCGACAGAGTTGTTATAAGATCCGCCTCGTTTTTACACTTGCGCAGATCCTGAAACCTTTCATAATCATTCTTATATTTATCTGCCGTATTTTTGTATGCGTTAGCCTTAGATTTAAAATCTAGAGCAGACTGCCTCATTGATAAATACTGATCCGCATCACTTTTAATTTTTTGAAACTCTTCAGATTGTTTATATTGTTCAATCACGGTCTCAACAGATAATGATTCGTTGTTTTCATCAGTTGATGGCAAGTGTGTGTTCTGCTTTTTGGACTTTCTTCTAATCAAGGGATATGCCACTAAACCGATTACCAACCCTATAACTAGCATTAACCCGTTGTACACTTTTTCGTTGGGTTCTTTAATTGTCGCCGACTGAAGTGCTTCTAAATCCACATATACATACATAGTAGAATCGTTGCAAAGGAGTGAATCGGACAGCTCAACCAAAGAATCTCTCTCATCCATATAAATGTATACTTTTTCGGGATTATCTTTGAGTTTGGCAACTAGTTTTTGATATTTTTCTTTGTCGTCTTGCTGTTTGCAGATTTTTCCTTTGGCCCCTATAACACAATCGTGCCTAACATCATAATAGGCAACATTGAGCAGCGCATTTGTATCCAAAACCCGTTCTTCAATCAGTATCTGCAAAAGATTCTTGTCCGTAGTATTAGCCTTGCCCTGCTCTATGTCCTGCATTATTGCCACAAATCGTTTCACATTTATTTTGCGCACCTCAAAATCTTTAGCTCGCGTTATTGTCATTTTGTTATCCTTCAAACACACGGCAACATGGCCTTCGGCATCACCCACAACTGTGTTATAAATCATTGATAGTATGCGGTCATCTCTATCTATTTTTCTTGCCCGCGCTATAGTGTCGGTGTATTCGCGAAGAGTTCCTATTGCAGTAGCAATAGAATCGAAATCATCACTTTCATCAACAATATTGAATTTATCCTTCAGAATTCTCCCTAATTTTTCCTTGTTTTCATCATCTTTTGCCTTAACAATATTATAGTTTTTTGTTTTTCGTTCATAAAATATTTCATCACCGCCAATAACCACTTTTGGTTTGGCTGTGTCGAGATCCACGTAAACGAGTTGTTTTTCATTCGGGATTATGTCTAAAGCATATTTCTGCTGGAACCATTTATCGTTTATTCCCCCTTCCGTTTTTTCTAGCATAATTTTATTTGCCGTCTCAAACTCTTCCGAAGGTGTTACACCTTTTTTTAATTGGGGGATTAAAAACGACAGTGCAACTAACACAATTAGCAGAACCACAATTATTAGACGTATTAATTTTCCGTGTTTTTCAAAAAATTTTGCTACTTTTTTCATCTCTTATTATATTTTTACATGATTCTATTATTTTATACCCATAGTAATATCCTCTCCTATTACGCCCGATTCTTTTGTTTCTCCTATTTTATCTCCATCTATTGCTGTCCTTACATCCACCACATAAGAACCGCTTGCACCATCATTGTTAGATTCAGCATTATAATTTCTTCTTACATATAGCGGCTCGTGAGTACCACTTTTAGGTATGGATGAAGGATAATATGGGAAAAGGCTTTCTCTAATCAACCGATCTATCATTTGGCTTTCTTTAGCATCGTCTGGTCTCTGCTCATCAAGAGAATCCAACTCAGAATCTCCGTTTATATTCTTTATTAGCAAGCCTCGTCCGACATAATATATGTGCGACGTGCCAGAAGATAAAATATCGGAACGGAGTCCCATTGTAAGCTTTTGGTTTTTAGAATCAGTAACAGGAATGCCCTCATAATAGAAATCCTCATCCTCCATGGCATTTGTTCTTTCGGGTGTGACGCCTATCCTTAGCCTGTCCAAAATTCTTTCCCACCATTTTTTATTGTTATTCCTCCCCCCCGAAAAAACGCCAGAAACTACCGGACGACAAATAAGTTCTGAGTTGTTGTTGATAAAGTATTTTTTGCTCAAAGCGGCAGATCCATCCAAACAGATTGTTTTCAGCTCTTTAGCTGGCATATCTTTTATATCTTCTTCAGATTCAACCAAGCCGTTATTTATTAGTTCTTTAACAAGCGCTTCCTTGAATTCTTTGAGCATGAAAGCCCTGCCCGCGAGGAACACTCCACCGAACTTTTCCTTATTATTGGTGGAATCCATATATTGTTTTATGCCCTTCACTATCAAATCAGACATCTCCTTAACTTTGGATAGCATTATATCTTCTGTCCCCTTCACAAGACACTGCGGTTCAATTATATATCTCTTTATTGCATCGTTAACTAATCTTAATTGCACTTTTTTCTGACCATTTGTTTCAACTTCAAAATCTAAATTTGAGACATTGACTTGTTCATCTTCTTTTTCTTTATAATTTGAACAATTTGCTTTCAATACTTCCAAATTATTCATAAAGTCTCGCACATCTGCCCTATCAGATTTTCTTATAACATCATCTAGGTCGATATTTTTTACACCTTTGAAAAAGGCCCAAATCGCCTCGTAAATAGCGTAAGTCAATGCATGTCCGCTAGCAGGCAACCCGCCGCGGAAAAGGCTGTCCCACACCGTAACATTTTCTTTGGAAGGATGCATTACTGAAAAATCTGTAGTTCCTTTTCCTGCATCAATAATAAGGTAGTATTTGCTAGCAGCGTCGGGCACTGTTGTAAACCATTGCATATGCTTATTTAACACTCCTAAAAACGACGCGTCGCTTTCTGAAATAACAGACACCTCTATTCCTTGAAATTTTTTCACCTTGTCATCACAATCCTTTTTCATGATGTCGAAATCGCGGTAAAGGCCTTCCACTATGTTGTAAACTTTTTTTTGGTCGTACACATTAGGCATCAACATAACAAGGCGCAGATACTTTTTGTTTTTATTTGTGCTGGCAATAGCACAATGCAGCAAGTTACTCAATATAAGGCGCAGCGTATTTTGTCTAAAATGGGGATCCGACAAACTTGGCATAGTAACATCCTTCAACAATTCCGATTCTCCGTCTAACGTGATGTCTTCCATCATTTCCTCACTAGTGTTACCCATTAAATCCATCAGCTTCAGATTAGGGAGAAGCAACAAATCGTTATAGTATTCCCTTTCGACCGCAAGTGGCATAAGTGCCTGTACAAACGTTTTTTCAGCGTTTGCATTTGGTTTTTCTCCAAATTTTGTTTTTTGGGGGGTTTTGTGGATAAAATAATTGGAACGGTATAGGTCTGGATGATTTTCATCCGATTGCCACAAGTCTTTTTTATGATCCACTGCATTTTGTGACAAGTCTATTCTATGAAAACTGTTATAAAATTTTTTTTGGAAAACTTCATTAATTTTCACCGGCGATGAATCCATTCTTATTTGTGAGGCTTCAGAACCAAAATCTATTGCGGCCTCAGCTATATTTCCCTTGTCTCCAGTCTCGGCAGGGTATCCTTTGAATGAATAAGAGAAAGTTTCGCCATCAATTTCAATTTGAATTTTTATGACAAAGTCGTCCTCTATTATACGTTTGGATCCATTTCGTTTGAATAACACCTTTACACCACTTTTAGAGAAAGAATTATTATCGTTGTCAATAGCAAATGGCACGTTTTCTGCTATAACATGTTGGATGTCGCTTTCTTTATTTTTATTATCCTCACTATCTTTTACAATGGAAAATACAAACACTTTATTACAGGCCTTAGCACTTTTTTCCTGTTTTACCATATTGATATTGGGAGCATCCTGTTGTGTTTCACAAGTATCTGTGATGTTAGAGGCTATTTCTGTTTGCAAACTACGGTTAATGCTGTTTCCTTCACTTATCTCAAAATGATAGCCCTCCATGTTAATGTTTTCGCCATGATCCGAAATAAGTATATTTTTTCCGTGCGGGTTGGTCTGAAACAGAGTGTCGCCAGTAAACAAAAAGCCAAATACTGGTTCGGTTTGATCGTCACTCATTTCACAGATGTGGATTCTGCGTTCATTTATATTTATGGGTAAGTAATACATTTTATAGATATTTATTGTAAAATCGTTATATTCATTCCATGTATACGATAATTCTTATCGTCCTCAATTGATAGTGTCACCGCCTGATTTCTTCCGTTAAAAGAGACAAGCGTATCAGAAAGTTTTTTTCTGTATTGTACATTGTTTTTGGGCAACAAATAATCTGGAAGAAAACTGCAATAAAGGTGGCTTGTGTTAAGTAAACTCTTATTGTTAGTTGTAATCATAAACTGTTTACTTTTATTTTGTCCATCTAGGAATGGATCGTAAATTGGAGTTACTACCGGATTTTTTTCTGTCGTCACAAGACTTAAGAATCTTTTTGAGTATGCATGTGTAATGTCAAAGCACGCCATGGCCACGTTGTCAGCTGTATTCGCATTAAGATGGTTTACAAATACCACACGACGGCGATACACCTGTTTAAGATAGTGTTTCAATGCTTTGCATTCCCGAGCGATGGCTTTCTTGTCGCTATAGCCCTGCAAAGTGTAGTGGTAAACCCATATCACATTGCAAAGGCTCACCTGTCCATTCTTGGTTTGATTGACAAGCACAACATCCCAAATTCTCGAGCTCGAGGTTCGAGACAATATTAGAAGCACATCACTATTTTTTTCTTTTTTAGTATTATTTTTGCCGATAAAATACTCCAATAACTGTTTCCGTATATTGTACTCTCCAAAGTTTTCATATCCTCGTAGGCATGTCCCTTTTTCTATCATAAATAGTTTCCCTTCGAGAGCAGAGCTTTCAATAGACACACTTGAGTTCTCTTGTCTGTAGTAGTAATAGTTATTTGAACCACGTAGTATTATTTGTAGTTTTAGCAGTATTTTCCCTGCAGTTCTTGCAAATGCATTATTAGAACATTGCATTTTATAACATTTGTATTCAAAAGAATCCCTGTAGCAATATTTTAGCAAAGAGGGGTAATCGGCTTGGGTATTATAAAAATTGTCAATATTTTCTTTGCTACTATTGTGAATAGTACAATCCGCTGAGACCCTCACTGGGCGTCGGCTCACAATCAACACTCTGTTGCATTCTCCTGCGCCTTGATTATCATATACGTTTGTTGTCTCGACTTTACTATTTTGCAAAGCCAATGTAGTTGTTTTTTTATTCGAATCAATAATCAAAGTCAATAATGGTATAATATTACCGTTCCATTGCCAACTATAACCTCTTCTAACCCTGTTCCGCTGTCCTGTCGCGTCGTAAATGTCAAACAACACTTTATTAGGCAAAATCCATAATAAATATAACAATATTATTATCACCCCCAGTATTGCCACCAATGCCAACACGTTCAAAGTTATCGACAAGTGTCGGGGCATTGATGTGGTGTGCTGCACAAAATCAACCACACGGTAGTGCAGACCTAGTAAACTGTCGTTGTACTCAAACTGCGCTTTACCGTAAACGGCAATATCATTGTTTATCAAATCATTATCAAATTCCGTGTTAATTGTCAATGCATCTGTAAAGTGCCTGCCTATTTTAATCACATTATCGTTGACTCGCACACTGTCTATCCAATACAAGCAAGGCATAGTTTCGCCTTCTATTACATTGAACTGCAAATTTTTGCCATCTCTTGCTGCAATATCAACATATACATTAGAAGTGTCCATTTTGAGACGGCCTTCGGAAGTAACGTAGTGGTATAGCCAAATATGGGGCAACCTCGTTTCGTCGCTCCACCCTAAATTCATCTCGCCTCCACCCCAACCGTTTAAAGGATTATAGATATATTTTCGAGCCAAACCACTCAGATATTCAACTTTGTCGGGACAACATTCTTTCAACGTCCGATAATCCGTACTCCACTGATCGTGCTGGTCAACAGCGTCGTCACTTATTGTAACGATATTAATATAACGATATTTGTTTTGCAAACCATTGTCAGAAATAAAGTCCAATGCTTTACAAAGTGAAAGCAGACGCATCTGAGACACGAAGGAAACATAGTTGTTGTAATCGCCATGAGCTAATATATTCCCTATATCTCCAGCAAAATTTCCTTTATTTTTATAACTGTGTAAAACGGTATCTGTGTGTTTAATAAATTGGGTGTCAACAAACCTCCTTTTTGTCCCGTCTCCAATTCCTGATTTTAGGATTAAGAAACGATCCTTCCCCCAATTAATGCTATCAAATGCATTGGAATTCACAATACGCTGTTCAACACCTTTACCCACGGCATCCATATCTATCGACTTCCCTCCCCTTCTACTCATAGAATAAGTATTGTCAATAGTTATAACCCAAATATCTCCCAACGAATCCACATCGGGAACAAAAGTGTTTTGTCCTACTACCGGGAAGGCGAAAAACAAAACCACAATGAAGAATGTTAATATTTTTGTTTTCATTGTATTAGATATCGAATTTCAAATATTTTTTACTATAAAAAGAGTTGCGAAAATACATTTTTTTCCACAAATATACAAATATATAATACAAAAAAAACGTAACATGCTGACACCAAAAACATTGCGTTCAAATCATACCATAAATCAAAACCTCGTTCCACCACCCCTCTCCCAAAGCACTAAAATTCAAATATAAGCCTCAAACTCGAATCATAACATATTAACAATCAGACACTAATAAAATTATCAGACCAGTCGTCCAAAAAATCAACAGCGTTTCCCGTTAATAATGAGGGGGGTTAGACGTAATTAAATATGCCGTGTTGAAAACTTGGAGATACCCCCCGACGTAAGCTGAAATCGTTTTTTGTATCTTTGCAGTAACACAGAATTTACGGGTATCTGACGTAATTAGTTGATACATAAACAGCAGTCGTTTTTCGGAGCGGCACAGCTACGTTTCATTTCAATCAAAACGTTGAAAATCCGCAAATTAGCACACAAAGACACACAAAAATATTTATAGAACGCACTATTTATGGCAACAACGAATTTATTCATCAGAAAAAGAGACGGCCGTCGCGAGGCTTTCTCCATCGAAAAGATTAAAACGGCTATCCGCAAGGCCTTCCTCGCCGCTGGCGGTTTCGCCACCGAAGAGGAGCTGGCAGCCATCCTCGGACGCGTGCGCGTGAACAACGACATGACCGTGGAGGAAATCCAGGACCAAGTGGAAACCGCCCTTATGGCCGAACGCTATTTCGTCGTTGCCAAGAACTACATCCTCTACCGCCAGCGTCACACCGAGGACCGCGAGACCCGTGAAAAAATCGAGTTCCTCACCAACTACTGCGACGCCTCCAACGCCGCCACCGGCTCCAAGTACGACGCTAACGCCAATGTGGAGCGCAAGAACATCGCCACCCTCATCGGCGAGCTGCCCAAGTCGAGTTTCATACGCATCAACCGCCGTCTGCTCACCGACCGTATCAAAGAGATGTACGGCAAAGAGCTGAGCGACAAGTATATGTACTACCTGCTCAACCACTTTATATATAAGAACGACGAAACCTCGCTTGCCAACTACTGTGCTTCTATAACCATGTACCCGTGGCTGCTCGAGGGCACCAAGCCCATCGGTGGCAACTCCATAGCTCCCACCAACCTGCGCTCGTTCTGCGGCGGTTTTATCAACCTTGTGTTCATTGTGTCGTCGATGCTTTCCGGCGCCTGCGCCACTCCCGAGTTCCTTATGTATATGAACTACTTTATAGGCAAGGAATACGGCAAGGACTACTACAAACGTGCCGACGAGATTGTGGACCTCTCCATCAAGAAACGCTCCATCGACAAGGTTATCACCGACTGTTTCGAACAGATAGTGTATTCCATCAACCAGCCCACCGGCGCACGCAACTTCCAGTCGGTGTTCTGGAATGTGTCGTACTACGACAAATACTATTTCGAGTCGATTTTCGGCGAATTCTATTTCCCCGACGGGGAGAAACCCGACTGGGAAGGCCTCTCGTGGTTGCAGAAACGTTTCATGAAATGGTTCAACGCCGAACGCAAACGCTGCGTGCTCACCTTCCCCGTGGAGACCATGGCTCTGCTCTCGAAGGACGGCGACGTGATGGACAAGGAATGGGGCGATTTCACTGCCGAGATGTACGCCGAAGGACACTCGTTCTTCACCTACCTCAGCGACAACGCCGACTCCCTCGCCTCCTGCTGCCGCTTGCGCAACGAAATACAGAACAACGGTTTCAGCTACACCCTCGGCGCCGGCGGCGTGTCCACAGGCTCCAAGAGCGTGCTTACCATAAACATCAACCGCTGCGTGCAGTACGCAGTCAAGAACAACATGCACTACCTCACTTTCCTCGAGGAGATGGTGGACCTCTGCCACAAAGTGCAGACAGCCTACAACGAAAACCTCAAGGAATTGCAGAAGAAAGGCATGCTGCCGCTGTTCGACGCCGGTTTCATCAACATAGGCCGCCAGTACCTAACCATAGGTGTGAACGGCATTGTGGAAGCTGCCGAGTTCCTGAAAATCAAGATTAACGACAATCCCGAATACGCCGCCTTTGTGCAGGATGTGCTGGGACTGATAGAGCGTTACAACCACAAATACCGCACCGACGAGCTGATGTTCAACTGCGAGATGATCCCCGCCGAAAACGTGGGCGTGAAACATGCCAAATGGGACCGCGAGGACGGCTACGAGGTGCACCGCGACTGCTACAACAGCTATTTCTACGTTGTGGAAGACCCCAACATCGACCCGATAGAGAAATTCCGCCTGCACGGCGAGAAATACATAAGCCACCTCACCGGAGGCTCTGCCCTGCACCTCAACCTCGACGAGCACCTGAGCCAGGCACAATACCGCCAGCTACTGCGCGTGGCCGCCAAGGAAGGCTGCAACTACTTCACTTTCAACATACCCAACACCATCTGCAACAAGTGCGGACATATCGACAAACACCATCTGAAACAGTGTCCCGCCTGCGGCAGCACCGATGTGGACTACCTCACACGTATCATCGGCTACCTGAAACGCGTTTCCAATTTCTCCGAACCCCGTCAGGAGGAGGCCGCACGTCGTTACTACGCCAAAAACGCCGAACAATGCTGAAATTTGCCAACCACGATGTAGTCTTTCAGGAGGTTCCTGACCAGATAACGCTGGCCATCAACATCTCCAACTGTCCCAACCACTGCCCCGGTTGCCACAGCAAATATCTGTGGAAGGACGTCGGAGACGAACTCAACAAAAAAGCCCTTGAGAGACTTATCAGCAAAAACGACGGCATCACCTGCGTGTGCTTCATGGGCGGCGACCAAGCACCGGCAGAGGTGTCGCAGTTGGCAAGTTTTGTAAAACAGAAATATCCCAAACTGAAAGTGGGCTGGTATTCAGGCAAGGAGGAAATATCTCCGGCTATCGACATACGCTCCTTCGACTACGTGAAAACCGGTCGCTACGACGAGAAATGCGGACCGCTGAGCTCGCCCACCACCAACCAACGTATGGTGAAACGTCTCGCCGACGGCCGTCTGGAGACCATCACACACTTCTTCCAGAAAAAGAAAAACATCCAGCCACAGAAACACGGCTGATTGATAGTTTGCAGTTTTGAGTGTGGAGTTTGCAGTTAGTTTATAGTTTGAAGTGTGGAGTTTGGAGTTTGCAGTTAAACAATTAAACAGTTAAACAACTAAACATCTTCACGCCTTCACAGTTCACCGATCACAGTTCACTAAATATAAAACAATGAAATATAGTAAATTCCTTTTGTCGGCCGTTGCCGCTGTGATTTTCGTTACATTCACAAACTGCTGTGGCAACAAGGCCGAGCCGCAAGCCGAACCAGCGGACACACTGCAAGCCGAACAACCGACATTCCTTACGGCCATCGAAGATTATCTTTCCACCGAAATTGGAGCCTCGTATTCCAAAGGCGATGTATGCATACCATATTATAATGTTGTTTACACCGACGAGACCGACACCACCGACATACGCGTGTGGGGCGACTGGTATGTGGACAACTACAACATCGCCGGCGATACGCTGATAACCGTTTCAGGCGGCAACCACCCCGGACTGTTCCACGTGCAGAAAAAGGGCGACAACTACACTGTAACCGCTTTTGAGCAGGTGGAAGACGGTGCTGGAAACGAAGCCAGCGCACGCCGTATTTTCGGGGAACATTACGACGAATACATAGGTGATAATGGTTGCGACCAACATGGCCTGCTCGAAGATATCCGTTACAAGACAATAAAAAGATATGTTAAAGAACACGGCCTCAACGTTACTATGTACAAGGACTACGGCTGGCCTGCCGTGATACTGTAAATAGATTAGGCGTTATTTAGCAAGAAAACCGACCTTCCGATACAACAGCTATGACTATCCTCGCAACAAACAAGGCAACAAAACGTTCGAAATTCGATAATGTCTTAGATTGTATTACGGCGGGAATTTGTATTATCTCAGGATTGGCTTTGTTTATTTTTTCCTTCTGGATGTGGGTGGATTTCACCGACTTATTCTTGAATATATTAACGGGAAGTTGGTTTGTGATGGGACTTGTTATGATATATATGGCCTTGATGTTTATCGATAACTATAGGCGATGGAACCGTGGCTTGGAGACGGTGTGGGTGGACGATGGGGTGCTTGTGATAGACTGCGAATGCAGCATACTGCGGAAGCATAAGGAGATACTGTTGTCCTCAATAATAAAAGTAAAGCAGTACAATAATATCGAGAGTTTGCGAGGTTTAGATGCCCCCGACAGACTGAAGGTTATCTATTCAGGCATTCGGCGTTATCGTTTTGGGATGTGTATGAATTCCTACGAGCGCGACACCTTGGCAAAAATAATAATGGCCTTGGCAGAAGAGAGCAAACGTAAGGAAGAAGCGGGCAAAACGGATGACTCCATGAAATAATAGTGGTAAAAATCCCAATATATTGGGATTTTAGCATGTTAAACATCAACTTTCCGGCAATTATTTGTTAAAAATCGCAATAAATTGCGATTTTATTTTGTCAGTTTCAAAAAAAAGTGTAATTTTGCAGCGAAAATCGCAACATATTGGTAATATGGATTTGGAAGAAATAGGAAAGAGAATAAAAGAACGCAGAAAAGAGCTTGGCGTGGACCAGCGAACCATTTCCGAATTGTCGGGGGTGGCTGTGAACACGCTTGTAGCCATCGAACGGGGGGAGGGGAATCCCCGACTTTCCACTTTGGCGGAGATACTCGACACAATAGGGCTGCAACTCGACTTACATCCTAAAAAGCTGAACTATGAGACAATGTAAAGTGTTTGTAAACAATAAGGAAGCAGGTCTTTTGCGTGAGGAAAACGGCGGCGGATACACCTTTTCCTACAACAGCGGTTACAACGGAAGTCCTGTTTGCCTTGCCATGCCTGTCCGAGAAACGACATACACATCGGAATACCTGTTTCCTTTCTTTTTCAATATGCTGTCGGAGGGTGCCAACCGCAAAATCCAGTCGCAGCTGCTACATATCGACGAAAACGACGATTTCGGCATACTGCTCGCCACTGCCCAGACCGACACCATAGGCACTGTAACAATAAAACCCTTGCCGTGATGGAGAAACTGACTTTCTGCCCTTCTACATTGAAAAAAGGTTACACAACCTATTCCCCCGAAGCCTGCCGCAGACTCTTTGGCGGAAAACAGGTGTCGCACGTGCTCGACTTCGACAGTCCCAACAACGACACCGCAGATTCCACCGACTACGCCGCCCACATCGGTAGGATTTCCCTTTCGGGTGTGCAGCCCAAAGGCTCGCTTGTACTTAAAAACGGCATCCTCTCCAAACCCGACGAGGGCGAGCGGGGACAATTCATCCTGAAACCGGCTCCCGTTTCATACGCCCTGCTCGAACGCAAATTCTGTCCGGCAAACGAGCATCTCACCATGCAGATAGCATCGCAAGTCTACGGCATTGAGACAGCTGCCAACGCCCTCTGTTTCTTCCGCGACGGCGAGGCGGCCTATATCACCAAACGTTTCGACGTGGCTCCCGACGGCACGAAATACGCCCAGGAGGATTTTGCCTCCTTGGCAGGACTTACAAAAGCCAACGGCGGTAGCGACTACAAATACAATGTGCTGAGTTACGAGGACTGTGCCGAGATAATACACAAGTATGTGAGGGCGGCACAAGTGGATGTGCTGCGTTTTTTCCGCCTTGTCCTTTTCAATTACATCACACTGAACGACGACGCACATCTGAAGAATTTCTCGCTGATCGACAGAGGGAACGGCGACTACAGGCTGTCGCCCGCCTACGACCTTATCAACACAAGTCTGCACCTGCGCGAGCCGCGGATATTCGCACTTGAAAAAGGCTTGTTCAAAGAAGGTATGACAATAAACGACACCCGCACCGTAGGCAGAGACGATTTTATGGAGTTCGGCAGAAGGACCGGACTGCCCGAACGACTTGTGAAAAACGAAATAGATGCTTTCTCCGAAGTGTCGTCGGTGGCCATGGAGCTTATAGGCAATTCGTTCCTTTCGGAGAAATTGAAAAAAGCCTACCTCCTGTCGTACAGTTACCGCTGCTCCACACTAAAAGCGTAATTATATAATAATCAATATTTTAATATGACAATCCTAGCGAAAAACAAGGCGACAAAACTATCCGGAGCCGAAAATACGAAAATGTTGTTCTACTCTGTTTTACTCATTGTTTTCGGAATTATTACTATATGTGCACTCTCTGTCCTAACGCAAGATACACTTTGGTTGTTGTTGATATTATTACCGTCGGCGTTAGGTTTACTATATTTGGGTTTCAGCCTTTTGGATTGCTATCTGAAATGGAACTATGCCGAAGAGACAATCTCGGTGCAATACGAGACACTTATAATTGAGTGTCGCCGAAGCCTTTTCCGGCACCGCAAGGAGATACCGCTCTCCACCATCGACTGCGTGGTGATTTGTGACGACACCATAGGCATCAGTACAGGCCTCAGTACTCTTTACGAAACCAATGTCCCCGAAACCTTGAAAGTGGTTTATTCAGGCTCACACCGCTACCGTTTCGGGATATGTATGACAGACGAGAAACGCGACTTTTTGGCCAAGGCAATCATGGCCTTGGCGGATGAATATAAATGACAAAAAAAACTAAAAATTAAAAAAATAATCGTATATTTGTTTTTGCAACGATAGTTTGTAGAAATGGCTATATTATTGATACATACCGATATACGTTGCAAAAGTAATGAATCTGAATCTTAAAAAATATCGATATGAAAGGTTATAAGATTTTACGCAAAGTGTTGGCAGCATCGGCAATAACAAGTGCCATGTTCGTAATGCAGGCTTGCTACGGCACTCCCGTACAGAACCGTTGCGACGACGACACCCTCGTGGATATGGAGGAAGTTGTTGAAGACGAAAACGCTGTTGCCGAAAACGTCGAAGCTACCGAAAACCTCGAGACTTCGGAAACAGAAACAGTGGCCGAATAGCAACTGCCTATGTTGCAGGCTTTTCACAACTACTTCCGCCGCAAGGAGACGCAGCTGCACGAGCTGAACTACCTCTTTTGGGAATGCACCCAGCGATGCAACCTCAACTGCCGCCATTGCGGCTCCGACTGCACGGCCTCGTCCCTGCAGCCCGATATGCCTTTTGCCGATTTCCTCAAGGCCATCGAACCCCTCGAACAGCGTTTCAAACGTAACTCCATACTTATCGTCATAACCGGCGGCGAGCCCCTGCTGCGTGCCGATTTGGCCGACTGCGGACGCGAGTTGCGCAAACACGGCTTCCCGTGGGGCATTGTTAGCAACGGCTACGCCTACGACGCCGCCATGCACAGCAAACTGATGGATGCCGGACTTGCCACCATCACCATCAGCCTCGACGGACTGCGCGACACGCACGATATGTTCCGCAAACGGCAGGGCAGTTTCGACCATGCGTTGAACGCCATAACGCTGATTGCCAACAAGAAACGCAACCTTACCTACGATGTGGTAACCTGCGTAAGCCCGCTGAACTTAGGCCAGTTGCCTGAGATGAAACAGATGCTGATAGAGCACGGGGTCAAGTACTGGCGTTTTTTCACCATCGCCCCTATTGGCCGCGCTGCCACCGACGACGGCCTGCAACTCGACGGCCCACAGATGCGCCAGCTGATGGACTTTATCGTGGCTACCCGCAAAGAAGGCAAGATTAACGCCACTTTCAGCTGCGAGGCATACACCGGTCCGTACGAGCGCAAGGTGCGCGACTGGTTCTATTTCTGCCGCGCCGGCATCACCATAGGCTCGGTGCTGATAGACGGCTCCATCTCGGCCTGTCCCAATATCGACCGCGGTTTTGTGCAGGGCAATATCTACAAGGACAATCTATTGGATGTGTGGGAGAACCGTTTCCAGCCTTTCCGCGACCGCAGCTGGACCAAGGCGGGACAGTGCGCCCAGTGCAAGGAATACAAAAACTGCCTCGGCGGCGCCATGCACCTGCACCACCCCGACAGCGGCGAGATAACGCAGTGCCATTTCCGCACACTGAAAGGAGAGTAGCGGACGGAGATTGAAGGTCAAAGGTCGAAGGTCAAAGGTCGAAGGTCAAAGAATTTGTTCTCCGATACCATTGGTCGCTATCGAAAATCCACTGGTTTTTCTTCATATCCAAATTTTTCGTATATTTGCCAGACAAACAATAAAATGACATATTACGACACGTAGTTGTAAAATATTGTAAATCAATGCAGTACAAAATAAACAAACGTCATAAAAGAAGCTCTGTTTTACATTGCAGTGAGCTAAGATTCCCTTTTTTGTCATCTTCGGCAAAAGTCTCCACTCTCTTTTTAGTGCTTACCACGGCACTTTCTTTTTCGCTCCACGCGCAAAATGCAGTAAGCTCTACTGGCGGCACCGCTGTCAGCAACACCCACATCATGAGCTACTCCGTCGGACAAATTGCCTGCTCCAACGCCACATCGGCAAACAACCGCCTTACCGAGGGAGTGCAGCAGCCGTACACCGTGGAGAATGTATCCATTCCCGACATCAAGACTTTCGATTTCGAAATATCGGCCTACCCCAATCCCGCCTCGCACACACTAAACCTAAAACGCTCACAAAACGACAACACCCTACAAGTGGAACTTTACTCCGTCGGGGGACAGAAACTCCATTCCGCAATATGGCAAGGCGACATGCTCTCCCTCGACCTTGCAAATCTCAACGCGGGTATCTACTGCATACGCATTTTCGACCAAAACGGAAAACAAAAAGTATATAGAATAACAAAAAAATAGTATCAAGATGAAAAAAATTGCAGCGTTTTTAATCATTGCATTTGCAACAATAAGCGTTTGGGCACAGTCGCCGCAGGGCTTCTCCTATCAGGCTGTGCTGCGCAACACCGACGGCACTTTTGTTTCTAACCGCCAGATAAGCGTACGCTTGGGCATACACCAAGGTTCCGCCACAGGCACCGAGGCTTATGCCGAAACCCACCGACCTACAACCACCGCCGAAGGCCTTTTCACCATAATGGTGGGACAAGGCGCAAGTCTGGTCAACTGCACCTTCGAAAACTGCATCGACTGGGAGAACGGCCCGTGGTTTCTGAAAACCGAGGTCGACCCCAATGGTGGCTCCAACTACACCCTTACCACCACCCAGCAGCTGATGAGCGTCCCCTACGCACTATATGCACTTAAGGCAGGCAACGCCACAAACAGCGGAATAAGCTCCACCACGGTTCGTAATATGATTGACAGCACCGCAAACATACTGCGACAACAGATTGTTGCACTTCAAGCCTCGCGCGACAGTGCCGATACTTCCATTACCAATATCAACCAATACATTACCGTAATTGACGGACGGCTCTCCGTTTCAGACTCATTGTTTAACATCCTACGCCACCGTATCGACAGTACAGGCAACTCCATCTCCAGCCTCAACCAAAATGTCACTGTGATAAACGGACGACTCTCATCCACCGACTCGTTGTTGAACGTACTCCGCAACCGCATCGACAGCACCGACAGCCATGTAAGCGTAATAAATCAAAATATTGCATCAATGAACCAGCGTATGTCGGCATTTGACACATTGCTGAACAGGCTTTACGCACGTATCGACAGCATGCAAATAAGTGTGGACAGCATTGCTGCCGGCAATGTAGTACACGACACCCTGATATTGCGCTACACCACAATAATACGAGACAGCGTGATAGTGTTCCGCGATACAGTGCTGATAACCGACACCAACAACAGCAACCCTTACGACGTGGCAGGCACTCTCCCCGGCGTGTTCAGTATTTCGGCTGTGAACAAAATAGCTTTCTCACGCGGCAACCTGCAATACAAGGCTTCCACACGCACATGGCGCTTTGCCGAACACCAATACGACATCGTTGGCACCGCCAACCTCAATATCTCTTCCTCATACAACGGTTGGATAGACCTTTTCGGCTATGGCACAAGTGGATATAATTCCAAATATCCATATTTATCATCTGCAAATATTAATTCATATCCAACTGGCTCAATAACTGGCACCAATCTTGACTGGGGAAGATACAACCGCATATCCAATGGCGGCGACAGTGCTGGATTATGGCGCACTCTTACGAATGTAGAATGGAATTACATTCTGAACAGCAGAACAAATGCCGCCCAACTCAAGACTTTAGCCACTATTGGCAATATCCCCGGGCTGATACTGCTCCCTGACAACTGGACAGGCGACACCACTGTTACCATTGTGGCAAACGCAAGCAACTGCACTACCAATGTTTACACAGTGGAACAATGGCGAACTCTCCAAAACAAAGGCGCAGTATTTCTGCCAGCGGCAGGTTATCGTAATGGATCAACTGTATATAATACTGCTACAGCAGGGTCTTACTATACATCTAATGGTTCAAGTTATTCTATTTACGTTCTTACATTTACAAATAACACAGCACCGAACATTGCATATCCAAATTCATATAATAATTATTTTGGCTATGCCGTCCGTCTTGTAAGAGATTTAACGGTAATGCCGTAAAGTAACAATCAAACAATAAAAGAGGGGCTTGCGTACTGCGCAGGCCTTTTTGTTTGCACCATCTGCACCTCCAATAGCTTAACGCAAAACGTTTGCCTAACTCATTTCATCTTTCAACTAAAACTTACAAACTGCTGGTTTCTAATTCCGAAATGGCTGCGCCGAGCTAAAGGTTCCGAATTAATTGTTCATTGTCAATTACGCAACCGCTTCACTTATGCGTGATTTTTGGCTGCACCTCAACATCATCCAAATAAATTTGCTGCTGTGTTCGGTTTGCACAAAAATTGTCAATTACTAATTACTAACTACTAATTACTAATTGTCAACCCAGTCTCCGTTGTCCTTGATCAGTTGTACCAGACGTTCCACGGCTTCGCTCTGGTCGATATTGCGGCACACCACATCCTTGCCTTTGTAGAGGGTGATCTTGCCTTTGCCGCTGCCCACGTAGCCGTAGTGTGCGTCGGCCATTTCGCCCGGACCGTTCACGATGCAGCCCATCACTCCGATTTTGATGCCTTTCAGGTGCGAGGTATGCCGTTTTATCTCCTGCAGAGCCTGCTGTATGTCGTACTGTGTGCGTCCGCACGAGGGGCAGGAGATATATTCCGCTTTGAAAATCTTGGCACCCACGGCCTGCATAATATCCTGAGCCACAGGCGAATCGTCGTCAATTTCGGCTATCTCGCCGTCGATGAGCATACGTCCCAGCTCGGCGGCGCCGCGGATGCTGTACTCCTTTTCGTCGGGATAAGGTATGAACAGTTTCCGTTTGTCGCCGCAAGGCTCGAAGGAGGTCTTCAGTGCCATAATCTCCTCTTGTGTGACGCTTTTGCGCGGCAGACGCGCTGCAATATCCTTTGCCACAGGGATTTCCGCCACGGGACTCTCAGTGAGCGACACCCTCAGCGTGTCGCCGATGCCGTCCAGAAGCAGTGTGCCTATGCCCGCCGCCGATTTGATGCGTCCCTGCTCGGCGTCGCCGGCCTCGGTAACGCCCAGATGTATGGGGTAGCTCATGCCGTTTTGCAGCATTTTCTGCACCAGCAGACGTGTGGAATAGACCATCACCTTGACGTTGCTGGCTTTCATCGAAAACACCAGCTTGTGGTAGTCCATATTGCGGCAAATCTGTGCAAACTCCACCGCCGATGTGGCCATTCCCAGCGGTGTGTCGCCGTAGCGGCTCATTATGCGTTCCGACAGCGAGCCGTGGTTTACGCCAATGCGCATGGCGGTGCCGTGTTTCTTGCAAATCTCCACAAGGGCGGACATGCGTTCCTGAATGCGTTTCAGCTCGTCGGCGTATTCTTGGTCGGTGAAGGTGGTCTTTCCCGTGTTGCGGTCCACGTAGTTGCCGGGGTTCACGCGCACTTTCTCCACAATGGTGGCGGCCACTTCGGCGGCCTTGGGGTTGAAATGTATGTCGGCCACGAGGGGGAGAGTGTAGCCGCGACAGTGCAGCTCGTTTTTGATGTTGTAAAGGTTTTCGGCGGCTTTCACGTCGGGGGCGGTGATACGCACCATCTCGCATCCGGCGTCGGCCAAAGCCATGGTTTGGTCCACGGTGGCACGCGTGTCCATGGTGTCGGTGTTGGTCATCGACTGTATGCGGACGGGGTTGTCGCCGCCAAGGGCGAGGTTGCCGATAAGTATTTCGTTGCTTTTGTATATCATTGGGTGTCAGATATTATTGGGCGTTTTCCACCAAAATCTGCACGGTGGAGCGACTGCGCTGCTCGAGCAGAATGTTGCGTTGCTGAACGGTGGAACGGATAATGTCGTCGTTGTAATAACGGATGGTAATCAGCTGCAAGCCAGTATTGTACCTCACTTTGAACGACTTTTTCAGCAAAGGAATCAGTTTTTCGAAAATAATGTCGTTGTTGTCGAGGCAGACAGAGAAACTCAGTGCTGAGTTCTGCATCAAGTTGATTTTCAATCCCGTCTGTGCGAAAGTGCCGAAAATGGCGTGCAGATTGTCCTCGGCTATGAACGAGAAATCCTTGGGCAGGATGGAGAGCAGTATCTGGTTGTTTTTGAAGATATAAAGCGGTGTGCGTGGTTTGATGGTCTTGAAATCGCCGATGGTGGAGCCCTCCTCGTCGGGAGTGATGAAGGATTTTACAAGCAATGGTATATGCTTGTTTTGCAGTGGTTTAAGAGTCTTGGGATGTATCACTGAGGCACCGAAATATGTCAGCTCTATAGCCTCGTTGTAGGGGATATGCTCTATTTTGACGGTCTTTTCGAAATATTTGGGGTCGGCGTTGAGGAAACCGGGCACGTCTTTCCAGATGGTCATCGCTTCGGCGTCGAGACAGTAGGAGAGCACCGAGGCGGAGTAGTCGGAGCCTTCGCGGCCGAGGGTGGTGGTGGCACCCATGGCCGAGCCGGCGATAAAGCCCTGGGTTACAACCATTTTGTGGACGTTGAAAAGGGGTTTCAGCAGTTTGTCGGAGGCGCTCTGCGTAAGCTGCCAGTCGATTTTGCCTTCGCGGTAACGGTCGTCGGTCTTGATTATCGAACGCACGTCCAACCACTTGTTTTCGAGGTTTTTAAAGTTGAGGTACTCGCTAACTATGGTGGTGGACATCAGCTCGCCGAACGACACAATCTGGTCGTAGTTGTAGTTATAGTCGAACGAGGCGTTTTGGATTCGGGCGCGTATCTGTTCGAAAAAGAGGTTTAGTTTGGCTATTATCCCTTCCGACTGGTTTTCAAAGAGTTGCTGTGCTATCTCGGTGTGGTAGCCGGTGAGCTTGGCGAAATTTTCGTCAAAATCGGGTGGCTGCATATCTCCCTGAGGAACAAGCTTTTCCAACAGGTTGGTAGTCTTGCCCATGGCTGAGACCACCACCAGCAGGGGCTCGCCGTAGTACTGTTCCACTATGTGGGCCATGTTTTTCACTGCCGAAGCGCTGTTCACCGAAGCGCCGCCGAATTTAAAAACCTTCATAACTATCTATTTTACAATAAGTTTATCCGTAAAAAACGCCTCTCCGTCAATGGTGAGCCGCACGGTGTAGGTGCCACACGGCAGTTTCGAGACATTGACCTTTTCGCCGGAATGTATATTTTTTATTCCCAACACTTTAGCACCAGTTTGGGAGAAGATTGCCATATCGACATTTCCGCCCAACTCTGGGAACTCAATCGTCACTGTTTGAGTTGCGGGATTGGGGTACATCATCACAAAGCCGCCGATGACGTCGGCAGGCAGGCTTACTCGGATATTTGCTGTGTCGGCGATAGCGAGGGTGTATTCGCCGGTTTTCAGCGGATAAACGCTGATATAGCCCTGAGTGCGGGAGCCTTCCAAAGTCGATTCCACGTAGTGCCAATCGTCGGCGGGGTTCTCGCGATAGAGCACCACTAGCGAATCCACCGAGACCGTTTCTTCAAGGAAATTCTCGTCGAGGAAGGCGTAATTGGCTATTGCCGTGGTGTGTCGGCTGTAGAAGAACTTGCCTGTAAGACGGTTACGGATATCGCCGCTCACTGTCCAGTAGCGGTTGGCCATACGTTTTATCGCCGTGTCGGGATTTTTCATTGCATCGGGGGCAACCCAGTTGTGCGAAACGTGCAAGAAATTGCTGTCGCGCACTGTCATATTCTGTTCGGTGAAATATGCCGACTGGAACTGCCTGTTGCCGGGAGTTTTCACGATAATACTGCCGGTGGTAACGGCGTCGGAAAGGGTGTTGTAGAAATCCACGATGGCGAATTTGGGTGTGAAAGGCAGCGCGAAGGTCTGATTACCAAACTGCCCGTCGAAAGCCATTATCTTTGTAACGCTGTCCCAAGTGTCGGAGAAGAATGTTATTGGCACGCGGTTGCCGTCGGCTAACTGAGTGGTGCCCACGGTGCGTTGGCGCATATAAACTATTGTAGCTGTGCCGTTTGTCCGCATCGAGTCGATGGAGAAATGTGTGAATCCGGGGGTGAATACGTGGAAATTGAAGAATTTTGTCAAATCAACACCGGAATAGAGCGACAGCGAGTCGCGGAGCTGTGCCGAGGTGAGGCTGCCGAAGGCGTGGTTGGCGAACAGCCGACGCATAGAGGCGTAGAACACCGAGTCGCCCAGATATCCGCGCAGCGAGTGCATCACCGTAGCGCCTTTGTTGTAAACAGTGCCGGAATAGGTCAGCGGGTCTGGGATGTTAGCCACGGAGTGGTAGGTGGAGTCGGTGTGGTGCATGGTGCGTATCACCTTTTCGAGGTTGGCCTGATAGTACTCGTCGGCGGTCTCTTTGCCGAAGGCGGCTTCCATAGCCACCTCCTCACAGAACGAGGCACCGCCTTCGTTGAACCACATATCGGCTTGAGTTTCGCAGGTTACGAGGTTGCCGAACCAAGCGTGGGATAGCTCGTGGCATACCACCATCTGGCAGACGGTGCTGCGGTCGCCGATGCATTGATCTATCAATGAGATATTTGCCACGTGTTCCATCGAGCCGCGCGGGGTGCCCACATATCCCACACGTCCCCAACGGTAGGGGCCGAAACAACGCTCAAACATCGGCACCACGGTGTCGAGGATGGCGAAGGTGTTGGCGATGTTGTTGCTGTCGCCGTAGAGGAAACGCACCTCGAGCGGGTAAGTCCCGTAAAGGCTGTTTATGTTTTTGCTATGCAGACGGAAATTGCCGATGGTTACCGATGAGAGGTAAGTGGAGATTGGGTGCGACACACTGTAGTGGAAGGTGCGGCTGCTGTCGGCGGCGTAGGCGCTCACCGAATCGCAGATGCCGCTGCAGGTGGCTTCCCAGCCGCGTGGCACCGTAATGGCGTATTGGTATGTGGCTTTGTCGGCAAACACGTCGCGACAAGGGAACCACGCTCTGCCGAAGGTGTGCGGCGACTCCTCGAACACCGCACCGAGGCTGTAGATGATGTTTCTAGCAAAATGGAATCCACCCATGCCGTAGTTCTCCACATAGCCCGTGCTGTGGTAGAAAACACGCACCAAAAGGGTGTCGCCAGCACTAATTCCGTTTGGCACGCCGATGGTGACGAAACGGTTGTCGTAATTCACCGTACTGCGGGTGTTGTTCACAAAAACGGAATCCACCGTGGCGGCCTTCAGGTCGAGGGTAAATGTCGGCACTTGACGTAAAAGTTTGACACTTACGTCGGTATATCCGACAAGGGTTTGCGAAACATTGTGGTTGACATCGAGGCAGATGCGGTAATTGAGCACGTCCACCGAGTCGGCGGTTTGTGCCGATAGGTGCGATGTCAAAAAAATGACCAAAAAAGGCAGAAGCAATGCCGTTTTTTTCATGACAAAATTATTTTATAGACTGCACAACTTTCAGAGCTTTAGCAAGTTCCGGGTCGTTGGTGAGATAGATTTCGTAGAAAGCGTCCTGTCCGTAAAGTATCTCGGCCATATAAGCCTTGAGACTCACTTTCAGCTCCTGGCCATGTGCGGCGAGAGAAGCCTTGTCGCGTTTTACGCCCTGTTTTTCGGTGTATTGCACAAAAGTCTCTAAAAAGGCGTTGTCCACGTTGAAGTTTTTGATAAAGTTGTCGGAAGCGGGGTATTTCTGTTTCAAGAATTTGCTGTTGCGTTCAACGTAATCGAAAGCGTATTTCTGCACCAAACCCTTGCGTATCAACGCATTGTAATACACATAAGTAACATCCTTCTCGTAAGGGATTATGATGTCGGGCAGTATGCCGCCACCGCCGTAAACCACACGTCCTTTTTTGGTATAGTATTTCACCGTGTCGTCCTTAGGGGTATAGTTCATAGAGTCGGACATCTCGGCGGTGAGCCGCAACAGGAAGTCCTGATAATATTCGTCGGAGCCTTTTTCGTATGGACGTTGTATGCACCTGCCCGAGGGGGTGTAGTAGCGAGCCACGGTGAGACGTATGGCGGAGCCGTCGGAGAGGTAAAACTGCTCCTGCACAAGGCCTTTGCCGAAGGAGCGCCGTCCCACCACAATACCGCGGTCGTTGTCCTGAATGGCACCAGCCACAATCTCGCTTGCCGAGGCGGAGAATTCGTCAATCATCACCACAAGTGCGCCCGTGGTGAAATCGCCGTTGGCGGTGGCAAACGATTTGCTCTGTCGGCGGTTGCGGTCTTCGGTGTAAACTATCAGGTCCTTGCTGTTGGAGAGAAACTCGTCGATAATAGACACCGCTTGGTCGAGATAGCCGCCCGAATTGCTGCGAAGGTCGAGGATAAGTTTTTTTGCATCTCTCTCCTGAAGGAAATACAATGCATCGAGGAATTCCGCATAGGAGTCGGACGAGAACTCCTCCAGTTTGATGTAACCCACTCCCGGGGCGACCATGCCTTTGTACGTCACGCTGTTGGTAGTTATCACATCGCGTTTGATGTTGTATTTCAGCAGTTCCGGAACACCGGAACGTTTGATGCCGAGACGTACTTTTGTCCCTTTTTTGCCTTTGAGCAGATGTATCACATCATCGTTGCTGATGCCCTTGCCCGCCACCACGCTGTCGTTGACGGTGATGATACGGTCGCCGGCCATAATGCCCGCCTTTTCGGAAGGACCGCCGTTGAGCGTCTGTATCACAAGTATTGTGTCGTCCTGCAAGTTGAACATCACACCTATGCCTTCGAAATTGCCTTCGAGCGACTCCATTTCGGTAGTCAGCGAGGAAGCCGGGATATATACCGAATGGGGGTCGAGGTCCTCGAGCAAAGCCATGATTGCATTGTCGACAAGCGAGTCGTAGGCCACGGTATCCACGTAGCGGGTGCTGATAAGGTACAGCAGGTCGGAGATTTTGGAAGAAGCAGAGTAGCCGTTAGCATTGGAAATAGGCGAAACGGCACCATTTGTTTTGCTGGTAGGAGCCAAAACGACGCCTAAAATGATACCTATTGCGACGGCCACGGCCATCCACAATGCCACAAAAGAGACTTTTATCCTTTTCATCGCGGATTAGAAATTGGCGTTGCCCGGAGTGCGGGGGAAGGGTATAACGTCGCGGATGTTGGCCATGCCGGTAACAAAGAGCATCAGACGCTCGAAACCGAGTCCGAAGCCAGCGTGCGGGCAGCTGCCGTAGCGACGGGTGTCGAGATACCACCACATGTCTTTCATGGGGATGTTCAACTCTTCGATACGGCGGAGCAGTTTGTCGTAGCTTTCCTCACGCACGGAGCCGCCGATGATCTCGCCAATCTGCGGGAATAGTACGTCGGTGCCCTGCACGGTCTTGCCGTCGTCGTTCTGTTTCATGTAGAAAGCCTTTATTTCCTTGGGGTAGTCTATCATGATAACGGGTTTCTTGAAGTGGTGTTCCACAAGGTAGCGTTCGTGTTCCGAAGCGAGGTCCACGCCCCAGCTCACGGGGAACTCGAACTTGTGGCCTTTGGCTACGGCCTCTTCAAGGATGCGTATGCCTTCGGTGTAGGGCAGACGCACGAAGTCGGTGTCCACCACGCTCTTCAGACGTTCGATCAGGCCTGGGTCTATCATCTTGTTGAGGAACTCAATGTCATCCATGCAGTGGTCGAGAGCCCAGCGGACGAGGTATTTGATGAACTCTTCCTCGAGCTGAGTGAGGCTGTCGAGGTCGTAGAAAGCCATCTCAGGTTCTATCATCCAGAACTCGGCCAGGTGGCGCGGGGTGTTGCTGTTTTCGGCACGGAACGTGGGACCGAAGGTGTAAATCTTGCCAAGGGCGGTTGCGCCGAGTTCGCCTTCCAGCTGTCCGCTTACGGTTAGGGCTGTGAACTTGCCGAAAAAGTCCTGTTCCCAGTCTATCTTGCCTTCCTTGTCGCGGGGCGGATTTTCGGGGTCGAGGGTGGAGACGTGGAACATCTCGCCTGCCCCTTCGCAGTCGCTGGCTGTAATGAGCGGGGTGTGGAAATAGAAGAAACCACGTTCGTGGAAGAAGGTGTGAATGGCGTAGGCCATCTCGTGGCGCATACGCATCACAGCGCCGAAAGTGTTGGTGCGCAGACGCAGGTGTCCTATCTCACGCAGGAACTCCATGGAGTGGCCTTTTTTCTGCAAAGGATAGCTGTCGGGGTCGGCCTCACCGTAAACCACAATCTTTTCGGCCTGAATCTCCACGGCCTGTCCGGAGCCCTGGCTTTCCACCAGTTTTCCTTCCACGCCTATACAGGCGCCCGTGGTGATGCGGCGCAGTTCCTCTTCAAATTTGGCGGGGTCGGCCACCACTTGTATGTTGTGTATTATGCTTCCGTCGTTGACGGCGATAAAGGCCACGTTTTTGTTGCCGCGTTTGGTACGCACCCAGCCTTTAACGGTTATATTAGTGTTTAACAGTGCTTTGACGTCGTTTTTTAGCAGGTAAGCTATTTCAAATCTTTTTGTCATAATGATAAAATATTATGGTTGTTTTATTTATTTTTCTTGTTTGTTTTTACGCACCTCTATGTCACTTTCGAATTTGAACACGCGGTGTTCCTCGCTGCGTTTGCAGATAAGCACGGTGTCGTCGTCGCCGGCTATGATATAGTCGTCGAGGCCTTGGATAACAACGGTTTTGTCGTTGGGCAGGTTGACGATGCAGTTGTGAACGTCGTAGGTGAACACGTTGGCACCCACCACCACATTGCGGTTTTCGTCCTTTTCCACCGATTCGTATAGCGACTGCCATGTCTCCACGTCGGACCAGCGGAAGTCGGCCTCCATCACGTGAACATTGTCGGTCTTCTCCATAATGCCGTAGTCGGCGGAGATGGGCTGGCAGGTGGCGTAGAGTTTCTCCACCTCTTCGTAGGGGGTGTCGGGACCTATCTTGTCGAAAAACACCGCCACATCGGGCAGATAGCGCCGGAAGGCCTTTTCGAGGGTGGGCATGCTCCAGATAAAGATACCGGCATTCCACAGGAAGTCGCCGCTGTTGAGGAACTGCACAGCCATGTCGTAAGGCGGTTTTTCGGTGTAGGTAACCACCTCGTGAAGCTTGTCGTTGCCCGCCACGCAGTTTTCGTTGTACTGTATGTAGCCGTATTTGGTGTTGGGATTGAACGGCTTGATGCCGAGAGTTATTATCCAGTCGTGGTTTTCGGCCACCGCCAATCCCTCGTTGACGGTATTGGTAAATTTTTCGATGTCGAAAATTGCGTGGTCCGAAGGCGAAACGATGATGTTGGCCTTGGGGTTGAGGTGGCGTATTATGGCCGCAGCGTAGGCCACGCAGGGAGCAGTGTTGCGGCGCATAGGCTCGTAGATGACCTGATAGTCGCGCAGTCCGCCAATCTGCTTTTCGGCAAGTCCGCGGTAGATGCTGTTGGTAACAATGATGATATTCTCGCGCGGACAGATGTTCTCGAAACGTTTGAAAGTGCTTTGCAAAAGACTTTCGCCGTTGCCGAAAATATCGATAAACTGCTTGGGGTGGTCGGCAGTGCTCATGGGCCAAAAACGGCTGCCTGTACCTCCGGCCATTATAATGCAATAGTTGTTGTTGTTCATTACTGTTTTTGTATTGAATTGTCTATCAAAAATATACAACTAAAAATCGCTTCGCAGGACGCAAAAAAGTCCTCGAAAACCAATCTGCAAATATACGATTTTTTTTTGAATTATTTAGTCAGTAATCAGCAGTCGGTTGGCAGTAATAAAAACTTTCAACCAAGAAACATTCCGCGTTCCGAGTTCCGTCCTACGTATTTCCCGAAAAAAAATCGTATCTTTGCAATCCGCAACGTAAAAAGCGCTGTGGCGTTAAACATTTGATTATAAAACATTTGTCCTAAAAACAGATGAAACCGAGTAAGACATTATTGTTCATTATAGCTGTGATAGCGGCGTTGGCCCTGGTGTGCGCCATATTCCCGAGAAACGGCATAAGCATAGCGGGGATACGGATTAAAATGCCCACCATAAGCCATATTTTGGCCGGCAACACCCAATCGGATGTGGATATCGAGGGTATGGACAAAAATCGTCAGACGCAGGCCGAAAAACTGCTATATGCGCAGCTGAAGGACAAAATGAGTTACTATGCCGACTATTGTTCCGACAGCAGTCGCGGCTTTGCCCTTCCCGGCAATGACGCCCACTTCTTCGACGATTTCTTTGTCCGTGCCGAACAATCCGCCCAAGAGGGCAAGGTAGTGCGCATACTCCACTACGGCGACTCGCAGATAGAGATGGACCGCATCAGCGACGTGCTGCGGGCGTATATGCAGGAAACTTTCGGCGGACAGGGCGTGGGACTTATCCCTTTCTCGCAGACAATTCCCTGCACCTCGGTGAGCCAGAACGCCAGCGGCGATTTCACCCGCTACGCCTCCTACGGCGACAGCACGGTGGCACGCAACCACGGCCACTACGGCCCTATGGCCAAATGCTGCCGTGTTAACAGCTCAGCTTCGGTATCCATCAACGCCACCAAATCCGACACCCGCGACGAGCATCTGAAAAGTTTCTCCAAAATCACCGTGCTTTTCGACAACCTTTCAGGCAACGTAGCCGTAACGCTCTCCTGCAAAGGCTTCACCGACCAGCAGACGAGCACCGGAATGGGTGTGCACTCCATCACCTGGCAACTCGACTCCGCCGTTACCTCGGCAAGGGTGTCCGTTTCGGGTTTGTGCGATGTGTACGGCATAATGGTTGACGGCGAATACGGCGTAAGTGTGGACAATATATCGATGCGCGGCGCTTCGGGACATCAGATTCAGATGATAGACAGCGCACTTCTGGCACAGTCGTTTGCCGAAATGAACATAGGACTTATCCTTTTCCAATACGGCGGCAACTCGGTGCCATACCTGCACGGAGAGGCGGCGCAGGAGCATTACGCCAAGGAGATGGAACGTCAGCTGCGGATACTTCACCACACCTGTCCCGACGCCAAAATCGTTTTCATCGGTCCTGCCGATATGTGTCGTGGCAGCGAAGAGGGCGGATTCCAGAGCTGCCGACAGCTGCCAGGAGTAATCAACGCATTACGCACCATGGCCCTCGAAAACGGCGTGGCTTTTTGGAGCATGTACGACGTGATGGGCGGCAGCGGTTCCATGATGACTTGGGTTAACAACGGCCTCGGCGGCGGCGACTACCTGCATTTCTCCGAAAAAGGGGCCCGTAAAATGGGCGGTTACCTCGTAGATGCCTTCAAAACGATGTACGACTTATACAATCTTAAAAAAGAGATAGATCCCAAAACTTTCGACAAAGAATGGAAAAAATATTCAAAACCACGGCGATAGCACTCCTGCTGCTTATCAGTTCGGCCCTCCCAGCGCAGAGCGTTACAAGCGACATAGGCGAGAAATATCCTTTCATAAACCTAGCCGCCGACACCCTTGTTTATAACAAACAGTCGCCGAAAATGAAAAAGTTTTTCCAGAAACTGGGATTAACCGTCGCCAGCAAGACCGGGACTTTGAGCATAATGCATATCGGAGGCTCCCACGTGCAGGCAGGCACCCTGTCGCACCGCATACGCACCAACATACTGACATCGTTTCCGGGCATCGTTTCCGACCGCGGCATGATTTTCCCCTACTCGGTAGGCGCCAAATGCAACAATCCCGCCGACTACAAGATACAAAAATCTAACACTCTGCAACTTACGCGAAACGTTTACAAAGAGCCACAGAAATTGCTCGGACTATGCGGCATCGCCGTAACTGCCTACGACTCAACCGAATGGATAAAAATAACGCTAAACGAGCCTCGTATCAATTTCGGCACCAATCAGATAACCCTTCTGGGATATTCCGAAACCGGCAATGTGGCCCCGTATATCCAATTCCAGGACAAGGTGTACCTTCCCACACACATAAACCTACAAACGAGGCGCTATGTGTATAATTTCCACACCACGGTGGACTCCTTCACCATAGTGCTGCCCTGCAAGGAGGAGCAGTCGTTCACCCTTACGGGAGTGTACCTCGCCAACCGCAAAAGCGGCATTACGTTCAACTCCATTGGCGTCAACGGCGCCGCCACCTACGACTACCACGAAAAATGTCCCTATTTCACCAAGGACCTGAGGCTGATAAAACCCGACCTCGTCATTTTCGGCATCGGCATCAACGACGCGGCGGGCAAGACTTTCGACACCGTGGCGTTCCGTCGCAACTATCTGCGCATCATCGACAGCATCAAGGCCGTAAATCCCGACTGCGCTTTTGTTTTTATCACCAACAACGACAGCTACAAGAAAATAGGCCGACGCAAATATGCCGCCAACGTCCACGGAGTGCTCGCCCGCGATGTGTTCTACCGTCTGGCCAAAGAGACCGACGGCGCGGTGTGGGACCTTTTCGACATAATGGGCGGACTCGGATCCATGACCAAATGGCGCGACGCCAAGCTGGGCCAGTCGGACCGCATACATTTCACCCCCGCAGGCTACATTCTTTTGGGAGACCTGTTTTTCAACGCGTTCCTTAACGAAATCTCATACCCCGACGATGGACAATCTGACAACTTTCATTTCTAACCTGTTCTCGTTCGACGACAAGAACCCGCTGCTGTTCACCCAGTTCAATTTCTGGGTATTTCTGGCGCTGGTAATGGCCGTGTTTTCGTTCCTGCACAGCAAACGTCTGCTGCGCAACACTTTCCTTTTCCTCGCCAGCCTTTTCTTCTACTACAAAACGTCGGGACTGATGGTGCTGCTGCTCGTCTTCTCCACCCTGCTGGGATATTTCCTCGGCATCGGTATGGACAAATACGAGCGCAAGGGCGTACGCAAAGGGCTGATGGCTCTCGGCGTTGTAGTAAACCTGCTGGTACTGTGTTACTTCAAGTACGCCTATTTTTTCACCGACGTGTACAACACCATTGTGCAGAGCGACAACAAGGTGATAAACTACCTAGCCTTGTGGGCCAACGAGTGGGGCAACACCGACCGTTTCGATGCCACCAAAATACTTCTGCCCGTTGGCATTTCGTTCTTTACCTTCCAGAATATCAGCTATATAGTGGATGTGTACCGACACAAGATAAAGCACGTGGGCAATATCTTCGACTTCGGTTTCTACACCTCCTTCTTCCCGCAGTTGGTGGCCGGCCCCATCGTCCGTGCCGACCAGTTCGTGCCACAGCTCTACAAGCCTTACTTCCTCAGCCGCAAGCAGTTCGGCATTGCCATGTTCTGGATTGTCAACGGTTTGGCAAAAAAGATAATCCTCAGCGACTACCTTGCGGTGAATTTCGTCGACCGCATTTTCGACAACCCGCTGCTGTTCACGCCGTTCGAGAATTTCTCGGCACTCTTTGTCTATTCTCTGCAGGTCTATGCCGACTTTTCGGGCTACACCGACATAGCCACCGGCGTTGCCATGCTGATGGGTTTCTACCTGCCCAAGAACTTCAACTCGCCGTATAAATCGACCAACCCCGCAGGCTTCTGGAAACGCTGGCACATGTCGCTCTCCAACTGGCTGAAGGACTACCTGTATATCCCGCTGGGCGGCAACCGTGGCGGCACATGGGTGTCGTGGGCCATACTGATAGGCATCGCCGCGGTGATAGGCCTTATGGCAAAGACCACCTGGGTTACGATGCTTATCATCGCCATCATTGTGGCAATTGTGGGATGTTATGTCTTCTGGCCGAAAGCCAAACGCGAAATCACCACCAACATCAACAACATGGACACCATGCTGCTGGGCGGCCTGTGGCACGGCGCCAGCTTCAATTTCATCACTTGGGGCGGACTCAACGGCTTGGGAATACTCATCTACAAATGGTGGAAAAATCGCAGCAAAGGCACCCGCACCATTGCCACACTCTTGCTGTGGATGGCTTTTGTGGTGGCGTGGATAGCGTGGGACGCTGCCGCCATACGCGTAGGCTGCGTGTGGACGGGAGTTATCTTTGTGGGAACGTTGATAGACTGGATTTATTCGACACTGACCTCGGGCGGCCGTCCGATAGCTTGGCTCAACCGAGGGTGGAGCATTTTCCTAACCTTCGTATTCATCAGCTTTACGCGACTGTTTTTCCGTTCGGGTTCCAACCTCGACCCCGCCGAGGCCAACACCGTGGCGTGGAACACCGCCAAGAACATGGTACAGAAAATGGGTGACAAATGGGAGTGGAGCCATGTGTGGGGCGTAATTTCGGGCTACAGCAACATTTTCATCATTTTCGCCATAGGTATGATAATACACTGGCTGCCCGAACGTTGGAAACGCTGGTACAGAATAAATTTCGCCATGCTGCCCCTGTGGGCCATAGCTATAATAACAGTACTTGCGGTGATGCTTCTGTATCAGTTCGTTACCGCCGACCTACAGCCGTTTATCTATTTCCAGTTTTAAAATTTGCAAATCTTATACAATAATACAGACGTTTTGCAGTTATAACTTTTTTGAGACACATTAATAACAAAAATATGAACGAGAAAACCATAATAGTAGGTACCGACTTTTCGCAAGGCTCGTACGTGGCTTTGGATGTCGCCACCGACATTGCCAACAAACTTGTCGCCAATATCGAACTGATATGGGTGTGCAAGGAGAAAAACCTCTTTTCCGACGAACAGACCAAATCGCTCCGCGGCTTGGCAATGGAAAAGCTGGCCAGCCTTGCCGAAGAATACGGTAAGAAACTCAAAACCACCAAGATAGAATGGAAAATAATGGACGGAAAGGTGGCCCCCGTTATTGCCAAAGAGGCCGAAACCGTAAACGCCTCGATGATTGTGATAGGTACCAACGGCGCCTCGGGTTTCGAGAAATACTGGATGGGAAGTACCGCTGTGCGTATAGTGCAGGAGGCCAACTGCCCCACCCTATCGATACGCGAGGGCTTCAACTACCACAAAAACCTCGACCGCATTGTGGCTCCGCTCAATATGACCGAAAACTCGCGTCAGAAAATTCCTTTGGTGGCAAATATGGCCAAGATTTTCGGCTCCACGGTGCACCTACTCGGCCTGGCCGAACAGCAGTCCGAAGTGCCTACCATCGACATATATCTGCGACAGGCAGAGAACTACATGCGTGAAGTCGGTGTAAACTACCAGTCGGAACGTATGCTAACCAAGAACCTCTCCGCCGAAATCCTTGAATACGCTTCGAGCATTTCCGCCGACCTTATCATTATCACCACCGAACAGGAATACCTGCTTTCCTCGCTGTTCATTGGCACACACGCACAGCAGATTATCCACCACTCGCTGATACCTGTGCTAAGCTCGCACCCGCGCGAAATAGGAAGCCTGGCACGATAACAGTTTATAGTTTATAATTTATAGTTGAGAGTTTTATAGTTAAGAGTTTATAATGCGGGGGGTGTACCGTGCAAGCGGAGCCTCCCGTTCCATTTATTAAAAGATATGGCAGAGCACAACGATTTCGGAGCTTCGGGCGAACAGATGGCAAGAGAATTCCTTGTAAACGAAGGTTATACTATTTTGGAGACGAACTGGCGTTACCTGTCGCACGAGGTGGACATTATTGCCAAAAAAGGCGACATACTGGCTTTTGTGGAGGTAAAAACCCGCAACAGCCGTTTCCTCGGCGAACCGGAAGTGTTTGTGTCGCGCACCCAGCAACGATCGTACATCACCGTGGCCAACGCATACGTGCAACAGAACAACCGTCAGGAGGAAGTGCGGTTCGACATCATTTCGATAATTCTAAACTCGAAAGAAAATACGGTGAAACACATCGCAGGCGCATTCTCCACCATCGTTTGAATAGCTGAAAGTGGAAATTTCCGACTACCTTCAACTATTCACCAACACATAAAAACAAACATCTCATCAAAACTTTGCAACTCGGTTGCAGAAAAATCATGGTAATTTTGCAAAATCAAAAAACACTATTACCATGAACAAAAAACTAATACGTATCATCGTCACGGCGCTGCTTCTTGTAGGTGCCATTGTTGTTGAAAAGACCACCAACCTGCCCGTGTGGCAACTCCTATTGGTTTATCTTGTGCCGTATCTGCTTATAAGCTACGACATTATCGCCGAGTCGGCGGAAGGCATTGTCGAAGGCGAGCCTTTCAACGAAGACCTCTTAATGACCATAGCCACTTTCGGAGCGTTGCTCATTGGTTTCCTGCCAGGAGCCGAGACTCAGTTCCCCGAAGCGGTGTTTATCATGCTTTTCTTCCAGATTGGCGAGATGTTCGAAGATTACGCCGAGGACAAGAACCGCGATTCGATAGCCCATCTGATGGACATCCGTCCCGAAAGCGCCACCGTGGTCCGCAACGGAGCGGAGACCGAAGTGACTCCCGACGAGGTGGCCGTGGGTGAGATTATCGTCATCAAAGCTGGCGACAAGGTGCCTTTGGACGGCGTTGTGGAGGAAGGCACTTCATCGCTCAACACTGTAGCCCTTACGGGCGAGAGCATGCCGCGTAGCGTGGCCGAAGGCGACACGGTGCTTTCCGGCACCATCAACATTTCGGGCACGCTGAAAGTGCGTGTTACCAAGGCTTACGCCGAATCTACGGTGACAAAAATCCTCGATCTTGTGGAAAACGCCCAGCAGAACAAGTCGAAAAGCGAGACCTTCATCACCCGTTTCGCACGCATCTACACCCCCGTGGTGGTGTGTGCTGCCGTGCTGTTGGCGGTTGTCCCGCCTTTGGTGAGCGGTGCTTTCGCCCAGAATTTTGCCACATGGCTCTATCGCGCCTTGATGTTTCTCGTGGTGTCGTGTCCCTGCGCGCTCGTGGTGTCGGTGCCGTTGGCATTCTTCGGCGGCATTGGCAAGGCATCGCGCAACGGCGTGCTGGTGAAAGGCTCCAATTATATGGACGCCCTCGCCAAACTGGGCACCGTGGTGTTCGACAAAACGGGAACCCTAACCCGCGGCGAGTTCGAGGTGGTTTCGGTGCATCCCAACGAGATGGACGCCACGGAGCTGCTGCATCTTGCCTCGCATGTGGAGCATTACAGCAAACACCCCATAGCCGTGTCGTTGAAAAACGCCTACAAGTCCGAGTGCAACGACTGTTCGGTGCAGGATATCGAAGAAGTGGCGGGACAGGGCATGCGCGCCACTGTGAACGGTGCCACCGTTTGTGTGGGCAACGCACGTATGATGGAAGCCCTCGGGGTGGATTACGACAAAGTCGGCGGAACGGTGGTGCACGTGAGTGTGAACAACCGCTATGCAGGCCATATAGTAGTTTCGGACCAAGTGAAAGAGGATGCCGCACAGAGTCTCGGCGAATTACGGCAAACTGGTGTGGAAAAAATAGTGATGCTCACCGGCGACCACGAGAAAGAGGGCTGTGCCGTGGCCGAGCAACTCGCTGTTGACGAACATTATGCCGAACTGCTTCCCGCCGACAAGGTTGAGCATCTGCGTCAGCTTATCGCAACACCCCACAAAGGGACAGTGGCTTTTGTCGGCGACGGCATCAACGACGCTCCCGTGCTGGCTCTGGCCGACGTGGGCATTGCCATGGGCGCCCTCGGCTCCGACGCGGCTATCGAAGCCGCCGACGTGGTGGTGATGGACGACAACCTTGCCAAAATACCTTTGGCTATACGCATTGCCCGAAAAACAGTGAGGATAGCCACCGAGAACGTGTGGTTCGCCATTTCGGTGAAACTGCTGGTGCTGCTGCTTGCCGTTCTTGGCGTGGCACTGCTGTGGATGGCGGTGGTGGCCGACGTGGGAGTTACCGTACTGGCGGTGCTCAACGCAATGCGTCTACTGAAAAAATAACCATAAATGATGAGTGCTTTTTCGGTTTTTATTTCGTAACTTTGCACATCATTAGCAAAGGATATGGAACAGCAGAAATATGTGGAAATACTTGAGCAACACGACGTTAAGCCCACAGCCAACCGGTTATTGGTGCTTGGCGTTTTGTGCGGTGCCGACAATCCTCTGTCGCTGAAAGAGATAGAGGACAGGGTGGAATCCATCGACAAATCGGGGGTGTTCCGCACCCTGACGCTGTTCCGCGAACATCATCTTATACATGTGATAGAGGGCGCTGAAAACGGCGTGCGCTACGAGCTTTGCCACGACCATAGCGATGATTCGGACAACGACCAGCACCTGCATTTCTACTGCGAGAACTGCAAAAAGACCTTCTGTCTGGAAACTCCTATCCCCGATGTGCCTCTGCCCGAAGGCTTCGACGCCCACTGCGGCAACTATATGATAAAAGGCATCTGTCCCAAGTGCGGGAAAAGGAATTGATAATTAGTAATTAGCAGTTAGTAATTAGTAATTGTTTTAGGATGTTCGGACATTCGACAATCTGAGAATCTGTCAATCTGAAAGTCTGAAAATCTCTCTTTGGTCGCTGCGCTCAAAATTATAGAAAAATTAGGTTCAAAATTATAGAAAAATTTTCTTGCAATTTTTTTTATCCAATTTTCTTGTAATTTTGAGGCCAAAGGCCGACCCGGAGGCAGTGTTGGTCAGAAGTCAAAAGTTAATGGAAAATGAACAATTAGTTTGTAGCTAAACAATTAAACACCTTCACATCTTCACACCTTCACTATTCACTGCCGTGGCTCACGCTGTGGAAGAAACTTATTTCGCAAGTTCCTTCATATAGTCCATCAAGGCTTTGACGGGTGGCAACAAATCAGGATTCGGAGTGCGCAAATGGTGGAAGTTGCCATTGATGCTATATTCGAGATAAGTGGTTTTCGGACAGGTTGTCCTCACAACACACGCCTCTTCATTGTTATAATGTTGGGCATCAACATTTTCTACCAAACGGGAAAGAGTGTTTAGTTCTTCCTCTTTAAGGGTACGCGAAATATGTTTGCCTCGTTTGCCTTCGTAATAGATTTTTCCTTCGTCCACTCGGATGAAATAAAGCAGACCTAAATCATAGCGAGAGAAACGTATTGCAAGCTGTTGTCTCTTGGGCACTGCGAGGCTTGGCTCTCCCTCTTTTCCCAAACTGTTGCAAAGAAATTTTGAAGTCTGGGCAATTTCCATTACAGGTGTGAGAACGTCAACATGGTAACCATAGTGATAATATGGTTTGTTCCACTTCGGCAAAGGAACATACGTCTTTGTTGTACGACGAGGACGACGACTCAAAGATGTGTCAAAGCCGTAATGATAGTTTTCCAGTTGACACAACGGATAGTAAAGAAAGGCATATTCCTCGGGGTTGCGGTGGTAACAGCTGTCGAGGTAGATAAAAGCACTGTCGCCGGCATGTTTGAACGTCTGCCACGTGGGCATCCAATGCAAATTGAAATCGTAGTAGAACAAAGTCCCCAACGCAAGCAGGCTGTCATCGTTGGAAAGGGATTTGTGCAACTGTGCCACACGAGCTATAAGCAGACTGTCCTTTTGCGCCACGCTGGCAAACAGCACTCGGCTGAAATCCATGTGAAGCGGCACTATGGTGTCGGACTCAAGGGTGTCGCCCAAGTACATGATTGGCGAGTGATACCATCCGCCACCATATTCGTTTGAGTAAACGATATAACACGCGGTGCCACCTGGAATGTTGTCGAAATAAAAAACTTCTTTATTATGGGAAGATGCTTCTTTGTCGATTTGGCCTTTGATAGCAGTGTCAACACCGTTTACATACAAATAATAGCCTTCAGACTTATAAAAAATAGAGCTTATCCAATTTCCGTCGTCGGGTCTGGCGGTAACTTTCAGTGGCAAACGGCGGTGGCGCAGATGTATAGTGTCTAGCACGGTGTCGGCGGTTATGTGCAGAGGGATGGTTTCGGACTGGTAACCCGCTATGGTTATGTGCAGTGTATAGTCGCCTTTTGGTGCGACGAACTTGTTTTCCCGATGGTTAGGATGGGGAAAGCATGTTTTTTCTTCAAGCCAATTTTCTTTTTGCAGGGTGGCGGTGCCATCTCCTTGAATTGTTCCTTCGGGCAGACTGTCGCGCACTGTAAACTCTATGGTGTGGACATTTCGTTTGTAAATGTTGGAAATAAAATTATATAACGGCGCTGTTCGCTGCAATGATTCGGGACGGAAACACGACACACTTCTATAGCCCTTTTTGTCGGCCACTTCGAATGTATAATTACTTGCATCAATAGCAGGACCGCCACCGATAAGTTCATGCTCTTTTTTTGCGTCAAGAGTTTTGAGACATTGGCGCAGTGTGTCCAATTCCTTACGGTTGAGGCGGATGCTAAAGTATCTCTTGAATATCTTTATATATCTGGTGTCGTCGAAAAATGTCACATACATACTGTCGCCCTCTATTCGGAAAGCGCTGTATATACCCCACCCGCCTATAATGCTCATACGCACCACCTGTCTGTTGGGCAGCGGTGAAGCAAGATCCCTTTCGCCCATCCTCAACAAATCTGGGTCGTAACCTGGGGAGTTGGTGTCGAATTTGCTGAAATCCAACTCGCCGTCCACCTGCGCCAATGCTGTTGTACTTAAGGCAAATACAAGTGCCGCGATATATAAAAAGCTCTTTTTCATGATTGTATATTTCGGTGCAAAAATATAGTTTTTTTTCAAATTATCGGCTCATTGTGAGCTAAAAAATGCATAAATCGAACAAAATTTGAGCCGATTCTTAAAAACCATTTCATATAACACATTGATTGCCGGAGGATAACAGTTGAACAACTAAACAATTCAACGATTAAACAACTTAACACCTTCACATCTTCACACCTTCACCTTAAACCACCGTTTCCCCAAAGGCGAGCACGGCGTTTCGCACACATTCGTCGCAGGAGCAGAGCGGACGGCCGGTTTCAACGCCTTTGATAGTCTTGCAGACGGTGGCGCCGCATTTCTGTGCGAAACTTTCGGAGATCTGTCGCGCCAAGCGCATACTGCCGTTGCCTTTGCTTACGGCACCCGCAATCAGCACTGCGCCCACAAGGGCTCCGCAGTTGCCTTCCATATTGCCCATTCCGGCACCGAATCCGGCCGAAATTTCGGTGAGCCGTTCGCGGTCGAGGTCGGTGAGTTCGGCCAGAGCCGCCGTAACAGCCTGACAGCAGTTATAACCTTTGTGCTTGTATTCAAGAGCCTTGTTTGCAAGAATTTCTATGTCCATATTTTGATTATTTTGGTTTTGCAAAACTACGTTTTTTTTCGCAAAACGACAAACAGTATTGTGTTTTTGTTGCAAAATAATGACGAAAACACTCGGCAGAAGCACAGTTTCAATAAATTTGCTCTCTTTTATTTCATTGTAGGCAAGCGAAAAGACAGTTTTGAAATGTTAAATTTTTTCAGTAATGAAAAAAAAATTGTAAATTTGCAAATCATTATTAATAATTGACCAATATTTATTATTATGAAAAAATACATTTTATTATTTGCTTGTGTAATAGCAACTTCCGTTGTTTTTGCACAAAACCAAGTCCTCGACAACAACGAGTCGGAGACCACAAAACAAGGCGTGGAATATTCCGCAAAAGGCATGTCCGCATCTACGGCATTCCTTTACCTCGACCTCAAACAGGGCGAGAAGAACCTTGAGGAAAAATACGATTTTGTGAAGATTAACGGCGAGTGGAACGTAACTGCGTTTGTTGTGGTCGCCGGCGAGAAAATTCCTTTACTAATAAATTACGGAGTGATTTTGAACGATGAAAAAGACGTTAAGTTCAAGAGTGCGACTATTCCAGTGGCAAATTTTGTGGCTTTTGTGGAAGATCAAGTTGCCGATTTTGTCGATATAGGGTTTAAATACGATATAAAAATGGACTCGGCACGCTATTATTCCAATGCCGACATAGTGCAGAACGGCGGCGGTCGCGGCTACAGCCTGTCCAAAGGTTATTGCGGCAAAGACGTGGTGGTAGGCATTATCGACGTTGGTTTCGACTACACCCACCGCAATTTTTACGACACAACGGAGACAAGGTACCGTGTAAAACGTGTGTGGGACCAGAATGCCAGTGGTACAGCACCCAGTGGTTTCAACTATGGCAACGAACTAACAACGCAATCTGCCATTCTTGCTGCATTGTATAGCCACAACAACCAAACCCACGGCTGCCATGTGGCCGGTATTGCAGGCGGTGGCGGTGCCAACGACAACAATACTCGCAAATACAGAGGTATGGCACCCGAAAGCGATCTCGTATTTGTATCGACAAATGGTAATTCGTCAAGATTATATGATGGGATAAAATATGTTTTCGCCTATGCCGCTTCTGTAGGGAAACCTTGCGTTGTGAATCTCAGCTGGGGTGGTCATGTGGGTCCACACGACGGAACTGATGCTGTTGACCAGAACTGTGACGGTTACATACTTAGAAATTATCCTGAAGGTTCGTTGATAGTTATTTCGGCAGGCAACGAAGGCTCCGATAAACTGCACCAAAGCAAAACTTTTTCTAATAACGATTCAATTTTAAGGACTTTCGCCGTTACAACAAGCTATGGGCAGAACGTGTCAAGCCCCATCGACTTTTGGGGACAAGTGGGGAATACGTTTGCAGTAAAAGTTTCGGTTGTTGATACACAATCAAGAAGCATCATTGGCTCAACCAGATTTGGCATGTCATCCTCAACATCAACAGGAGCCCTCGTTATTAACAACACCAACTGCACCATACAATATTATATTTATCCCACACATCCTTACAACAACAAGCCAAATATAACCTTGGTAGTCAGCAACGCTAATGAATCCAATGCTAAGCGCAAGGTGATGGTAGAGGTGATTGCCACAACTGGCACCGTGCATGAATGGATAAACGACGGTTATTTCTCGTCGTGCAATTATCCTAGTGCTGTGGCCGGCAACACAAACTACACAATTAATGCTTTTGGACAGGGCGATAATCAGATAATGGTAGCTTCGTACACAACACGAAAATATTGGCGCAGTGCTGGGGACGGCTATCAACGTGCTTACAATCAACCTACAGTAATCGGTGGTCATTCGCCGTTTTCGAGTATAGGTCCAAGTTTGACATCGGGTAAAATAAAACCCGATATTTCTGCCCCCGGCAGTGCTATCATTTCTTCGTACAACTACGGTGGCGGAAACTATACAACGTCAAATGCCTTAATAACCAACTCCATAACAAATGGCAATCATAGCAGCCTTTTCGGAGTTATGCAGGGCACCTCTATGGCAGCTCCGGCTTGCGCTGGAATTCTGGCTCTGTGGCTCGAAGCCTATCCACAACTTACGACAAATCAAGTAAAATGGCTCTTCCAGAATTATTCCATCGTTGATAATATAACTGGTTCCATTCCCTCTACAGGCAGCGTTTACTACGGACGTGGCAAAATAAATGCCTTGGCCGGACTGCAGGCAATACTCCAAAAGACAGCCAAGCCCACCATCACCAACTCCGGCTCCAATCAAATTTGTCCCGGTAGTACAACAACATTGACTGCACCATCTGGCTATTCACAATATATTTGGAACACCGGCGAAACTACTCGCAGCATCACAGTGTCGCAACCTGGTGCTTATTATGTTAGAGCGGTATCTGCCGAAGGTTTCAAAACACCCAACTCAGACACAATAAACATTAGGTTCGGTTCCGTTCTTTCCACCACAATTGCAGAAGGCAACCAAACCATCTGCCAAGGCCAATCGGCAAGATTGGTGGTTGGTACTGCCGGACAGGGCACAAGCTACAGATGGAGCACCGGAGCTACAAGCCAGCTGATCAATGTAACACCAAATCAAACAACACAATACTGGGTAACCACCAGCAAGATGGGCTACTGCCCGAAAACCGACACCATTACCGTTACAGTACAGCCCTACCTAACCACCACTATTACTCCCAACCAGACCATCTGCCGGGGCAGTTCGGTAACCCTTTCGGTAAGCGGCGGAACATCGCACAGCTGGAACACTGGTGCTACAGGCAACTCTATAACAGTAACTCCTAACACAACAACTACTTATACTGTAACGAGCAGTCAGAACGGCTATTGCTCCAGAACCGACAATATAACCATTACCGTGCAACCCTACGTTAGCACCACCATCAGCCGCGACACCACTATCTGCCAAGGCCAGAGCGTAACACTCACCTCCACCGGCGGCACTTCAAAATCTTGGAACACGGGCGTCACAACCAACTCCATCACCGTAACACCTTCTACCACTACACGATACACAGTAACCAGCAGCCAAAATGGCTATTGCTCCACCACCGACTCCGTTACGGTAACTGTTCGGCCAAACGTAACCACCACTGTAAGCTCCAACCAGACAATCTGTCGGGGCAGTTCGGTAACCCTTTCGGTAAGCGGTGGAACATCGCACAGCTGGAACACTGGTGCTACAGGCAACTCTATAACAGTAACTCCTAACACAACAACTACTTATACAGTAACGAGCAGTCAGAACGGCTATTGCTCCAGAACCGACAATATAACCATTACCGTGCAACCATACGTTAGCACCACCATCAGCCGCGACACCACTATCTGCCAAGGCCAGAGCGTAACACTCACCTCCACCGGCGGCACTTCAAAATCTTGGAACACGGGCGTCACAACCAACTCCATCACCGTAACACCTTCTACCACTACACGATACACAGTAACCAGCAGCCAAAATGGCTATTGCTCCACCACCGACTCCGTTACGGTAACTGTTCGGCCGAATATATCCACCACCATCAGCCGCGACACTACCATCTGTCAGGGCCAGAGTGTAACACTCACCTCCACCGGCGGCACTTCGAGGCGTTGGAGCACCAACAGCACATCACAATCCATCACAGTATCACCCTCTTCCTCCACCACCTACAGCGTAGTTGTGGAGCAGAACGGATACTGCCCCAAAACCGATATAGTAAGAGTTAATGTACAACCCTACGTTCAAACTACCATAACTTCCGACCAGACCATCTGCCAAGGCAGTTCGGCTACTTTGACGGTAAGCGGCGGCACCTCGCGCACTTGGAACACAGGCGCCACAGGCACCTCTATCACGGTAACACCTCCTAGCACCACACGTTACACAGTAACCAGCAGTCAGAGCGGCAAATGCTCCACCACCGACACCGTTACGGTAACCGTACAACCGTACGTCAGCACCACCATCAGCCGCGACACCACCATCTGCCAAGGCCATAGCGTGACACTCACCTCCACCGGTGGCACATCAAGACGTTGGAGCAACAACAGTACAACACAATCCATAACGGTAACGCCTTCTAGCACTACACGTTACACCGTAACCAGCAGTCAGAACGGATATTGTTCCACAACCGACACCGTTACGGTAACCGTGAGACCTTACGTCAGCACCAGTGTCACCGCCAACCAGACCATCTGCCAAGGCAGCTCGGCTACTTTGACGGTAAGCGGCGGCACCTCGCGCACTTGGAACACGGGCGCTACAACAAACTCCATCACTGTTTCGCCGAATACCACTACTACTTACACCGTTACTAGCAACGCATCTAACCAATGTTCCACCACCGACTCCGTTACGGTAACCGTACAACCGTACGTAACTACCTATACAAGCGGCCATCCGACCATCTGTCAAGGCCAGTCGGCAACGCTTAGGGTAAGCGGCGGCACATCACATTCTTGGAACACCGGCGACACTACTTCTTCCATAACAGTTACACCGAACGTTACAACAACATACTACGTAACCAGCAGCGAGAGCGGCAAATGTTCGAAGACCGATAGCATGACCGTAACCGTACAACCTTACGTCAGCACCACCATCAGCCGCGACACCACCATTTGTGCCGGCGAAACTGTAAACCTGACTGTAAGCGGTGGTACATCAAGAACTTGGAGCAACGGTTCCACGGGAACCTCTATCACCGTAACGCCTTCTACAACCACTCGTTATTCTGTGGTAAGTAACGCTGTCGGCCAGTGCTCCACCACCGACTCCGTTACGGTAACCGTGCAACCATACGTAACAACCCTTACAAGCGGCCACCCGACTATCTGTGTAGGCCAGTCGGCAACGCTTAGGGTAAGCGGCGGCACATCACATTCTTGGAACACTGGCGACACTACTTCTTCCATTACAGTTACACCTAACACCACAACTAGTTACTACGTAACCAGCAGCGAGAGCGGTAAATGCTCGAAGACCGACAGCATGACCGTAACCGTACATCCCTACGTTGTAACCACCATCAGCCACGACACATCAATTTGTCCGGGAGAGCCGGTGAGTCTTACCGTAACTGGCGGCACCTCATGGGCTTGGAGTAACGGTGGCACGACAAGCACAATTACTGTAAGGCCCATAACTCCAACAACTTACACCGTAACCAGCAGTCAGGCAAACCAATGCCCCACCACCGACTCGGTTAGAATAAGCATCAAACCTTCTGTTACCACAAGCGTTTCGGGCAACACCACGATATGCCGCGGCACTTCGGCCATATTGACGGCAACCGGCGGTATGTCAAGAGAATGGAGCACCGGCGAGACACAAGATACTATTGTAGTAACGCCCACTGTAACGACTATATACGTAGTTATAACCGACAGTACGGGAATCTGTTCGAATATCGACAGTATAAAAGTTACCGTAAATCAGCTGCCCAACGTGGTGATTACAGGTGACACCGTTATCACTGCCGGCAACTCGGCAACACTCGTGGCTTCGGGAGCCAACAGCTATGTCTGGTCCACAGGTGCCACATCGCCTTCTATCACTGTTTCGCCCGCAGCCACAACGAGCTACTCCGTAGAGGGTACCGATGTGAACGGCTGCAGCAACACTGCACGTACCACGGTAGTGGTGAACGCCGTCTCCATCACCTCCGGTTCGGAGCTGGAATTCAAGGTTTACCCGATTCCCACCGAGTCGAAACTTACGGTGGAAGGCGAGTCCATCAAGACAATCACCATTTACAACATCTTAGGCAAGGTAATTGACAAAATCGAATGCGACGGCGAAAAGACCGTTGTGCTCGCTGTCAAAGACTACGCACAAGGCGTGTATGTGATTTCGGTTGCCGACACCAAAGGACAGACCGGACGTAGGACATTTATAGTCAGATAACTATAACTCAAGTTAAGAAAAGGCTTCTGGCACACCAAACGGAAGCCTTTTTTTGTTTTAACATTCAATTATTTTGCCAAAAGTAATTTTTTTTGTATCTTTGCAGACGAAAAAATACACATTAAAACAAAGTTCAAGATGAAAAAAGTTTTGATTCTTGCGTGTGTGGCACTATTTTTTGTTTCCGCCATAGCACAGACATCGAAAACAGAAAAACCTGTTGCCACAAAGGAAAATCCTTGTCGTATGTCGGGACTCTCGGCATTTCTGTATGTTGACCTTATGCAGCTCGAGAAAACCGACCCGTCGTTGAAGTCCATCCCCGAAGAGATGAAGGACCGCTACGGTTTCCTAGAAATCAACTCGGAACTGTATGTAGGCGCTTTCGCCGATATCAAAGCCGACAAACGCGACCTTGCAGCCGAATACGGCGTACTTTTCAACGGCAAACGTGCGCTTCCGTTCACAACAGTGAACATACCCGTGAAAAGATACGTCAGTTTCCTTAATTCAGGCATTGCCGACTACATTGAGGTCGGTGAAAAAAGCGAACCGATGATGGACAGTGCCAGGTACTTCACAGGCACCAATCAAGTTCATTCGGGATACAACCTGCCACACGGCTATACCGGCAAAAACGTTGTTGTGGGAATTATCGACATCGGTTTTCATTACAGCCATCTGAATTTCTACGACAGCACCGGAAACACCTTCCGTGTGAAACGTGTGTGGGACCAAAATGCCGACAGCGGCACACCACCGTCGGGCTATAACTATGGCAATGAACTCACCACCGAATCGGCAATACGGGCGGCACGCTACAGCCACAACAACCAAAGTCACGGCTCTCACGTGGCAGGCATGGCGGCTGGAGGCGGAACCAACGATAGTTTGATGAAAAAATATAAAGGCATGGCTCCAGAAAGCGACATTGTGATGGTTGCCACGACAATGTATGGCACTGAGATTTTCGACGGACTTAACTACATTCTGGAATACGCCGAGTCCGTTGGCAAACCTTGCGTGGTGAACATGAGCCTCGGCAACCATGTAGGTCCTCACGACGGCTCCGACTACAACGAATATGCCACCGACTATCTTTTCGACAGTATTTATAAAAAAGGTGCCGCTTTGATGGTTTCCGCCGGCAACGAGGGCAGCACCAACCTGCACAACAGCAAGAGTTTCACAGCCAACGACACTATTTTTCAAACCTTTGCCATAACAAAAAGCAACGGCAACAACAAATTGTCGGGCACTGTGGATATATGGGGCGAATTAGGCAGCCATTTCAGGGTGAAAGTGGCTGTTGCTGACAGCACCAGCGACAGCGCCACACTGGCAAGACTTAATTATCCCCTCGTTTTTACCACCGAAGATACCATCGACTACACCACCAACGTGAACTTGGGCAGCAATGGCAGAGTAAGTTATTACGTGGAGGACACCAATTACTACAACGAAAAACCGCATGTGTACCTCTATTTCAACGGAAGCAATCTTTCGGGACGCAATTGCTTTATTATCAGAATTGAAGCCACTTCCGGCACAGTTCATATGTGGAACAACAGCGGAATCTTTATCGGCGGCACCGCCGCAACAGCGGGAAACACCAACTACACCACAAACAACAGGGCTTCGGGTAGAGCCAGCACTATGGTGGCCTCGTACAACACCAAATGCTCGTGGACCACTTATGCCGGCGACGACTACAACCTCCATTCGCGTTATATTATTGGCGGACGTTCCTATTTCTCCAGCATAGGACCCGGACTTAACCCCAACTTGAACAAACCTGAAATTACAGGTCCCGGTGCTTTGGTACGTTCGTCGTACAACTTCTACGACAGCCGTTACGACGAATCGAACTATATGATTACCGATGTGCAGGTTAGCGGACGCGACACCTTCTATTGGGGCATGATGCAGGGCACGTCTATGTCCTGCCCTGCCGTAACCGGCATTGTGGCCCTGTGGTTGGAGGCCTATCCCGAACTCACCTACGCTCAGGTGAAAGAGCTGATGCGCACCACCGCCATCACCGACTCCCTCACCGGAATCATCCCCGCCTACGGCAGTCCACAATGGGGCTGGGGAAAAATCAACGCCTACGGCGGCATTCAGACCATACTGTCGCGGATACCCCGCAAACCCATGCTGAGCCCCGCTTCTGACACAGCCATCTGCGTAGGGGATAGCATAACTATTTCGGCTCCCGCAGGCTATCTGCATTACCAATGGAACACTGGCGACACCACACGCACCATAACCACCTCCACCGCAGGCTCGTTCTTAGTAAGGGTGGACTCCGTGGGAGGCTATTTCAGCCCGTGGTCCGACACCATAACAATCTCTGTTAAACGGCGCGTTACTCCCACCATTTCCAACGACACTACCGTGTGCCCCGGCCAACTTGTTACCATTACTGCCGGAGGGGGAGATTCTTATTTTTGGTATGCTCCATATACGGGAAGACACGACACCACAGCAAGTGTTACTTTCGAACCAATGGGCCATTGGCAACGCTGTATGGTACGCATCGACAGCACAGGCCTTTGTCCCGCCTTCGATTCGCTGGACGTATTTTTATATAATGTACCCTTCGTCGAAATTAGCGACCAGACCGGACAAGTGGCCGATCGTGATAGACGGACTTTGCAAGTGCCGCACAGCACAGCCACACTGACTGTTACAAACACTTTCCAGACATATCTTTGGAGCACCGGCGACACCTCCCGCACCATCACCGTCTCGCCTACAGAGCCCACACGTTACTCCGTGGTTGTAACCACCGAAAACGGATGTGTGGACAGCCTTTGGATAATGGTGGAATGCACGGGGGCTTCCATCACCACTGCCGACGAGATGCAGTTCCTTATCTACCCCAATCCCGTTTCCTCGCAGTCGAAACTCACTGTGGAAGGCACTGACATAGAGACGATAACCGTTTATAACATGCTCGGCAAAGAGGTGGCAAAAATCACCGCCAAAGGCGAGAAAAAGATTGACATACCCGTGGGCGACTTTGCCAAAGGCGTGTATGTGATTTCCGCCGCCAATAGCAACGGTCAAAGCGGCCGCAAGACTTTTGTAGTGAAATAAAACGCCACAACCTTTTATAAAAAAAGCGTGCCTTTTTGAAGGCACGCTTTTTTTTGTGTTCTGTTATTTTCAGAAAAGCTCCAACTCCCCTTGGTCGGCGGAGAAACGCGCTTTACCGAGGTGCTGGTATGCCAGGGGAGTAACCTCGCGTCCTCGCGGGGTGCGCATAAGGTAACCCTCCTGGATGAGGAACGGCTCGTACACCTCCTCTATGGTACCTTGGTCCTCGCCCACGGCGGTGGAGATGGTGCTAAGTCCCACAGGGCCGCCCTTGAACTTGTCGATAATCACGCTCAAAATGCGGTTGTCCATCTCGTCGAGGCCGTGCTTGTCCACGTTGAGGGCCTGCAAGGCATAGCGTGCTATCTCGAGGGTGATGGTGCCGTCGCCTTTCACCTGTGCGAAATCGCGCACACGACGCAGCAGAAGGTTGGCGATACGGGGGGTGCCACGACTGCGGCTGGCTATTTCCAATGCCGAATCGCTGGTGATGGGTACGTCCAAAAGTTCGGCAGAACGACGAATTATCTTGGTAAGTGTTTCAACATCATAATATTGCAGACGCGAAGTGATGCCGAACCTCGACCGCAGGGGAGCGGTGAGCAGTCCCGACCGTGTGGTGGCCCCGATAAGGGTGAAGGGGTTGAGGGTTATCTGCACACTGCGGGCGCTGGGACCCGTTTCTATCATAATATCAATACGATAGTCCTCCATAGCGGAATACAGGTACTCCTCCACCACAGGCGACAGACGGTGTATCTCGTCGATAAAAAGCACGTCGTTGGGTTCCAGGTTGGTGAGGATGCCCGCCAGTTCGCCGGGTTTGTCGAGGACGGGGCCTGAGGTCATTTTCAGGTTAACGCCGAGTTCGTTGGCGACGATGTGCGAAAGTGTCGTCTTGCCCAGTCCCGGAGGGCCGTGCAGAAGCAGGTGGTCGAGGGGTTCGCCGCGGTCCTTGGCAGCCTGGACAAACACTTTCAGGTTGTCGATAATCTGCTGCTGACCGGCGAAACTGTCGAAATGGCTTGGCCGCAGGGCGCGTTCCACTTCGCGTTCCTTGCTGCTCTGGCTTTGGCCGGTGGCGTCTAAGTTACTATTCATTGGTTGTAGGGTTTGTTTCTACTGCGTTTGTTTCTTGTGGTTTACTTATCTTCTTGGCAATGAGCTCGATGGCAAATATTATCACAAGTCCTGCCAAAATCATTAGTATTGAAATCCAGAAAGTGGTATCGATTTGCGGAAGTATATTGCTTTGTATCAACGGCTTAACTTCTCCATGACGGTCGGTGTATGTCTGCAGAGTCTCTTTCCACGGCCATATTTTGTTCAGCGAGCCGAACATAAATCCCGTCAGAGCGGCAAGGGTTATCTGCTTGAAATGGTCAAAAAGCCAGTTAAGTACGTGCGAGAACGAGATGATGCCCACCACAGCGCCGAGGGCAAAGACGGCGATAATCATTATCTGCAGTTCCGACAATGCGTTGAGCATAAAGGCATATTGCCCCAGCAACACCAGTATGAAACTGCCCGAGATGCCCGGCAAAATCATGGCGCAGATGGCTATGGCACCGCAAAGGAAAATGTACCAATAGCTGTCGTTCTGACTCAAAGGCGCGTTTTCCGGCGAGGTGATGAAAAACGAAAGCACGGCAAAGATAAGGAACGCCAATATGGTTTTCCAATTCCACCGCACATCGCGTCCCACAAAGATGGTGGAGGCCAATATCAGTCCGAAGAAGAACGACCACACGTACTGCGGATAAGTGTTGAGCAACATAGTGATTAGCTTAGCCAGCGAAAGGAAACTCACGCCTATGCCCGCCACCACGCACACAAGAAACCCTCCGTCGATGTTTTTCCAGAACTCACGTATGTGGCCAGTGAAAAAGAGTTTCAAGTTGGCGAAGTTGATGCTTTTGATGGCATGGATCAGCCGTTCGTATATCCCTGTTATAAAGGCTATTGTGCCACCCGACACACCCGGAACCACGTCCGAGGCGCCCATCGCCATACCTTTCAAAAAAAGTAATATCCAGTTTTTCATCGTTGAAAAAAATAATTACGTTTTAAAATAAAAATTCGTCCTTGTATTCTTGGTTATTTTCTTCCAAATCCATTTGTGTCTTAAGGTGCATTTCGATTTGACAAAGCAAACCTTCGTTGTTCCTGTCGCCGTTGAGCAGTTTCAGCATGCTTTCCGTGCCTTTGTCAGCCGGATTCTCGATGTCGGGAAAGTCCCAGCGACGACATTCGATAGTGTCGGGAAGGTGTAACTGGAAATTGTTTACAAGAAAATCGGAAGGGTCGTTTTTGTTGTAATCGCCACTGATAAACAAAATCTTGTCGTATGATTTCAGTGCTTTGTCGAGATTGCTATTACGTATGTCGAGCAGAATATAAAGCAACTCCCTTTCGGTTAATACCGAGTAAATTACGTTTTGAAAGGCCTGCTTTTTCCTTAATATCTCGATAACGCCATTGTTGCGCAAATCTATTTCGAGCATTGTGTTCAGCGCTGCCACAAACTGATAGTTCTGCAAAGTGGGAGCAGTGATAAATGTCAGTATCTCAAAACTTTCCAGTTGGAAAGAGACGTCCGACAACGATATGTTCAACTGTTGTGTTCTCCGTGCCATAATACTTTAGGTGTTTTGTTCGAAAGAATCGTTGTTTTCAAAATGCGGCCGATAGACGACTTTTTCCGACAGCTCCTGCTCCCAACCGCGGTGGAAACCGAGACTCTGGCTGTAGGCCCGCACCTCGTCGTATTCATCTGCGGTGACAAAGCCGCCCAGCTTGTCGGGCAGGTTTTCCACGCCTTTCGGCGGATAGTACTGCGCCATGAGCGACAGATGCACGTTTGTGGAAAGGTTTTCGGCAATCCAGAGCAGTGCGTTCTTGGAGTTCTCCACACATCCCGGCAGCACCAGATGCCTGATTATCAGTCCTGAAGTGGCCACATCGCGGTCGTCGGTAATCAATGTGGAGCCTTTCTGACGGTACATCTCGAGCAGAGCCTGCGAAGCACGCTCGAAATAGAGCGGAGATTTGGAGTAACGCTCTGCCAGACTGTTGTCGCTGTATTTGAAGTCGGGCAGGTAGATGTCGATGTAAGGCTCGATCGAGCGGAGGGTTTCTACGGAGTCGTAAGCGTTTGTGTTGTAGATAGTTGTAGGGTGCAGCCCCAGCTGGTGGAGTCTATCTAGAATCTGCGGTATGCAATGTGCTTGGTGCGATGGACTTACAAAGCCCAGCACATTTTCGGTGGTGGCCAGCACCTCGGCAATGCGGTCGGCGATGGCAGGGATGGTGTTGTAACGGCAAACTGCTGTGTCGTTGCGACTTATGTCGAAATTCTGGCAATAGACGCATTGCATGTTGCAGTGTGCGAAAAAGAGGTTGCACACCCCTTTGTCGCCGCACAGCACGGGTTCTTCGCCCTTGTGCGCGCAAATCGACGCCACGGAAGGCTCCGAGGCACTGTTGCAGAACCCCGTTCGGCCGGCATCGCGGTCGGCACCGCACTGTCGCGGACACAACTTGCAGTTATTCAACATCTTTTGCCCCAAGATAACAGGTTATTTACCGGCTTCCATGTACTGTTTCAGCAGCGCCTGCACGTATTTGCCAAACACGTCGAACTCGATGTTGACCTTAGTGCCGGGCTGGAAGTTGTGGAAATTTGTGACCTTGTAGGTGTAGGGAATTATTGCCACGCTGAACATGCCGGGCTTGGAGTCCACCACGGTGAGGCTCACGCCGTTGATGCTGATGGAGCCTTTGGGAACGGTGATGGAGGGAGCGTTTTCTGCATCATACTCGAAGTAGTAACGCCAGCTGCCGTTGTCGTCAACAACTTTGGTGCAGGTGGCGGTCTGGTCCACATGACCTTGCACTATATGTCCGTCGAAACGGCCGTCCATGCGCATGGAGCGTTCCACGTTAACTTCTGTGCCAACCTTCCAAGTGCCAAGGTTGGTTTTCAGCATAGTCTCGTCCATGGCGGTAACCACGTACTGTTTCTTGGCTTTGTCCACCTTCACCACGGTGAGGCANNCAGCCGTCGTGGGCCATGCTCTGGTCAATGCCCAGCTCGTCGGCGAAATCCACCTCAAGGGTGAAATGGTAGTTGGTGTTCTCTTTTTCAATCTTTACGACCTTGGCCGTAGTTTCTATAATTCCTGTAAACATAATGCATTATTTGTTAACGTTTTTGATAACGTAAAAAGTGGTGAAATTATTGTAGTAAAGGCAAGAGAAAAGCAAAATAATTTTGGAAATATGCCAAATAAGTTGTAACTTTGCCGGTTGAAATTAGTAACAGAAACATAAAACCGACGTGCCAATGGGATATAACTGGCTATATTTATTATGAAGAAAATAATTTTATTCGCATTTATTGCGTTGCACCTTACAGCATCGGCTCAATTTACATTGCTTCACTCTTTTTCAGACTGGTTTTCGTGGGATAACGATACAAAAATATATTATCCCAGTAAAACCCGCTTGTCAGGGGATACTATTTTTTTATATAATTGGGACTTTTCTCTATATAAAGAGATTGTTACTACCCCTCCGAATGGATATAAATTAGAAAAAATCTCTTTACTTGGACGAAGATATTTAAACAATGATGACAGCATTGAGATGTGTGTTTTTTATCAAGAAATCACTTCCGATGCATTTCTTGAGAATAATCAAATCTTGCATATAATAAATGATAACGGTACTTTGATAAATGATTTTGGTAGTGCATACGGTTGGGATTATTATGGGTTATATACAAACAATAATGAAACACGGATTAGTTTCTTGAAATATTTTTATACACACACTAATACCGTAGTTTATAGTTGTACAGGCTCCGGTCAAGCGTCTATACCCTCGGTTGAAGAACAAAACTCTTTTTTAGGCAACGCTTACCCTAATCCAAGCAACCGAACAATAACCATTCCCTATAGTCTAACATCTTCCAAATCATCGGTAATACATATTTACGGAACTAATGGCACCCTTATAAAAACCATTCCCGTCGGACCTCATTTCAACGAGGTAATGGTTGATGTGTCGGCTTTCCCTGCCGGTGTTTATGTTTACGAATGCGAGGGAAAGACAAATAAATTTGTGGTGAACTGATTACATTTTTCCGCAAAATCATAAAAAAAGACGGGGCTATTACCCGTCTTTTTGTGTCTTTGCGTAGATTTTCCGTAGCTGCATTATGGTCTTTGCCAAATTCCTTCGCTTTTGGTCGTTCAGATTAATTCCTAATTTTGTTTTCTTTCCGTTAAGCCACCGTATGCGGAGCGTGGGATAGTTGTTGTATCCATTAAGGGTGAAAAAAGATACTATCTGAAATAATTTCGGATCTTCGTAAAGTGTTATCTCCTTAATTTCGTCCCACGGGATCTCCTCTTTGGAATCGAAAAGTCGTTTCTGAATACAGTACAGCGCCTTGTTATCGAACGAAATCACCTCCTTGCCTTTTGATTTCCATACTATGTCATCTATTAATAAGAGAGCGTAAACGCCCGGCACTACCATTATTAGTATGAAAGTCGCTATTGATACCAAAAAATCGCCGAAAGTTCCCTCGTGGGTAACTCCTATATAAATCGCAAAGAAGAGCATTGCCAGAAACAAGACACTTACAAGCACCGCCATTATAACAGAAGCTACAATCCCGCTATTATCAGCCTTTGTGACGATTATGATTATTTGGTCGGATGTGTTGTCCATGGTTTATTAGAAATGCGGAAGTCGCAGCAATATTGCCGCTTCCCCGACATTACTTAAGAAAGTCCTCGTAGTATTGGAACATCTTTTGGTAGAGGTGCAGACGGTCGCGGCCGCCGACGTTGTGCGGGTGGTGGGGATAAACGAAGTAATCCACCTGTTTGCCGGCTTTGATGCAGGCGTCGATAAATTCGAGGGAGTTCTGCCAAACCACAGTTGGGTCTTCGGCACCGTGGATAACGAGCAACTTGCCTTCCAGTTTCTTGGCCTTACGCACGAGGCTGTTGTCGGCATAGCCGTCGGGGTTCTCCTGCGGGGTG
>DBXF01000009.1:70469-86691 GCA_002309295.1 Bacteroidales bacterium UBA1219
GCCAGTTTCATGGTTATCGTCATAAATCCTCCGAAACTCCAGCCTTCCACGCCCATACGGTCTTTGTCCACGTACGGCAACGACTGCAGGAATTTCACGCCTTCCATCTGGTCGGCCATCTCTATCTCGCCGAGACGGCGGTGGGTGCAGCTCTCGAACTCGAAACCGCGGTTGTCGGTGCCACGGTTGTCCACAGTGAACACCACGTAGCCCTGCTGTGCCAGACGAAGGAAATAGAGGTTGCCGCCGCCAAGCCAGCTGTCGGTAACGAGCTGTGAGTGAGGACCTCCATAGACATACACCAAAGTCGGGTATTTCTTGCCGTTGTCGTAGTTGAGGGGTTTTATCAGTCGGTAGCAGAGGTCGGTCTTGCCGTCGGCGGCTTTGATGGTGCCCATCTCTATCTCAGGCATGGCGTAGTCGGCCAAGGGGTTGGGGGCCGAGTAGATGCTGCCGATCTGTTTGCCTTTGTTGGAAACCAGCACCACATTGGCCGGCACGTCGGTGCTGCTGTAGCTGTCGATAAACAATGTGCCGTTGGCATTGGAGACGATGCTGTGGGTGCCGTGGTCGGGAGTGAGACGTGTTACCTCGCCCGATTTGATGTTCACCGAATAGGCGGCGCGTTCCGTCGGTTTTTCGATGTTGGAATAGAAGAAAACATTGTCGCCCTTGGGGTCGGTGCCGATGATGTTCTGCACCTCGTAGTCGCCCTTAGTGACCTGTTTCACAAGGCTGCCGTCGGTGTTGTAGAGGTAGATATGTTTGTATCCGTCGCGGTAGCTCAGCCAGAGGAACTGGTCGGGCTTGGTGGGCAGGAAATAGAGTCCGTCGACGGGTTCGGTGTAACGCTCGTTCTGCTCTTCGAAGAGCACTTTTTTCAGTTTGCCCGTCTCCACGTCGTAGCTTTCGAGCCACATGTGGTTCTGCTCGCGGTTAATCTTGGCGATGTAGAGAGTCTTTTCGTCGGGACTCCACGAGAGGTTGGTGAGGTACATCTCGCGTTCGGCCACGGTGGTGTCGCGGCGGGTGTCGAGATACAACGTGGTGCCTTTCAAAGTGTTGAAGATGCCCACGGTAACCTCGTGACTCTTCATCCCGGCCATGGGGTATTTTATCGGTGTGGCGGTGGTGATACGTGTGGCGGTGTTCACCATCGGGTAGTCGGTAACCATGCTCTCGTCCATACGGTAGAAGGCCAACAGGTTGCCTTGCGGCGACCAGAAAGTGCCTTTCTCGATACCGAACTCCGAGCGGTGCACCGACTGTCCGTACACGATGCCGTCGCCGCCCTCGCCCACGGTGAACACCTGCTGACGGCTGTTCACATACAGGCTGCTGCCGATGGTGTATGCCACCTGATAGTTTTTCGGGTCAAGGTCCATATTCTCGGCGGTGGCGTCGTAAGTAACTGGTTTAGTAAGACTTTTGGTTTTGATATTATACAGATAGGCACTGTTGCCATAGACAAAACTGAATTCCTTGTCGTTTACGAACTTGACATTGGGAAAATAACGTAACTCCTTGTTTTCCAGCGATTGGAAAGCATTGCTCAATGTTTCGAGGTTCACAATTTCTTTCTGCGACGAAGATGTGCCGGAGTACAGGACGTTGTCGCGCACAAAGGCGTAGCGGTTTGTCTTGCCCACAAACTGCACCGAGCGCACCCGCGAAGGATAGAGCGAGCCGCTCATCAAATCGTTGGCAGTAAGAAGTTTGTCCTGTGCAGAAACGGTAGAGCACAGTATCAATGCTATAATTGCAAATGTCAATCTTTTCATCATGTCGGTATATCTTATTATGTTTTTTTATTTCCTGTACGAGGTTTTGTCAGTAAATCTTTTTGTGTTCTCCTGCTCAGCTTCGCTTCGCGAAATCTGTTGAATCTTGTAAATTTTTGTTAGCCTACGGCTAACATTTTCTCTGTGTATTTTTTGTTTTTCTCCTGATTAGCTTCGTTCATTTTTAAATTGTTATTCATTAACTGAAACTCTTCTCATTCCTTTCTTTAAATCATATTCTCCGAAGTTGATCAGCAAGCCCTCATTCTTATCGAGTAATTTTAAATATGTTCTTAATTGCTTGTAATATATGCTTTTAATTTCTTCTACTGATTTCAGTTCAACTATAAGTTCATCCTCAACAAGCAGGTCGATTCTAAAATCTGCATCAATTTCAATTCCCTTATAATTGACATTGATAGGAACTTGGCTTTTGACACTCAAACCTCTGGAATTCAGTTCTTGAATCATCGCCTTTTCGTAAATACTCTCCAATAATCCAGGCCCAAAATAATTATACACCTCCATCGCAGCACCACGAACCTCATACATCAATTGATACATTTCCTCGTGCGTAAGCATAATTTACAAGATTTACTAAATTTCGTGAGCCGAAGGCGAACAGGAGAACAATAATGAGATTTAGTATTGCTTCCAGTTGCGGAAACGCAGCGAGAAGACTCCGAAGAAGGCTTCCTTGAATATCTTCATACTCATCTTGGAAACACCCAACACCCTGTCGGTGAAGATGATAGGCACTTCGGCAATTTTGAAGCCCAGCTTCGTTGCGGTGTATTTCATCTCTATCTGGAAGGCGTAGCCCACGAATTTCACCTTGTCGAATTTCATCTTTTCCAGCACGCGACGGGTGTAGCACACGAAACCGGCGGTTGCGTCGAACACCCGCATACCTGTTACGATGCGCACATATTTGGAGGCGTAGTAACTCATCAACAGACGTTTTATCGGCCAGTTTACCACGCTGATTTTGCCATCCACGTAACGCGAGCCCACGGCCACATCGCCTTTTCCCGAAGCGCAGGCTTCGTGCAGACGGATAAGGTCGTCGGGATTGTGCGAGAAATCGGCGTCCATCTCGAAAACATATTCGTAACTACGTTCCAAAGCCCAGCGGAAGCCGTCGAGATAGGCGGTGCCGAGTCCCAGCTTGCCCTTGCGCTCTTTGATGAAAAGCCGTTCGGGGAACTCCTGTATCAGACGTTTCACGATGTCGGCGGTGCCGTCGGGCGAGTTGTCCTCAACAATAAGGATATCAAATTCGTGGGGGAGCGAAAACACTTTTCTGATGATGTTTTCGATGTTCTCCTTCTCGTTGTATGTAGGTATAATTACAAGACTGTCAGCCATTTGTAGAATTGGTTTTATTGTGGTTTATCGTTTTTTTTCTTATTTTTGGAAACTACAAAGATACTATTTTTTTTTCACATCTGCAAATTGTATTTGCCAATGCGTTTTATAATGAGCAACAGCACACCACCAAAGATGGCATGCTGAGAGAGATACGACTGACCGGATATTGCCTTTCGCAAATAAAATCCCCCTAGATAGCGACTTGTTCCCTTTTTGCCTACGACTTTCTTTCAATCCACAAAGGCCGCTATTCTAGGGGGGGCTGTTCTTCTAACAAGCGTCGATGTTGTCCGACTTTTGCACTAGACAAACATTACAACTGCTACAAAAGCCTCATTCTTTTTCATAGAACTATTTCTGTAATTGGTTTATTTTTGTTGAACAGGCATTTCTTCTTCAATGACGGGCATGGATAATTTATTACCCGTGCTGTCGATCAATTCTCCTATTACCACTTCGGGGTCGTCGAACTGGCAGAAATACGCGTTTTCGTTTATCATCTCTATATCGTAATAGATGGCCGGGGTAACTTTTTCGAGTCTCTTGTTCATCATGCCTACTTTGCCGGAATAGTTGGTGTACTGGTACATTACAATATCACTATCTTCAAAATAATATTCCTCTAACGACAATGGAATGGGTTTTATGCTTGTATACAAGTCTTCGGCAGACTCACGTTTGATAATCTTGCCCGAAGGAATGGTGATGGTGTATAAGCTATCGCACCTGACACCCATATATATATCTGCCGACAGATGCCACATCCTATCGTAACGTGCCGGGATAATGAAAGAGGCGTCGTTGGTGTTGAGCAAACCATATTTCCCATTGAATTCGATTATGGACAAGGTGTCGCCTGTGTCGTAAAGATTTGCGACATTTTCCAAGACCGTGCGATTGGGACAGGTTTTCTTTATCACATTCTCGTACTCGACATACACCAGGCCGTTCTCCCCTATCTCACGGCCGTCGATATGGCCGAACCAATGGTTGTAGCCGAGCACAAAAAGATGTATGATAAGCCAAATGAAAAAAACCACGAAACCGGCACCGATAACATAGAAAAGTATAGAGCATACCACATTGCCCAGTTTCCCAAGAGAGTCGAATAACAATAGACTATCCTTTTCTTTTTCCTCGGTTTCGGCTTTTTGCTCTGTATTTTCCTCTACGTTTTTTTCTTGCGACTGTTCCTGATTTGGACGGGGATTGTTCTGATTTTCTTCATCCAAAAAAATGTCATGTGTTTCCATTGTGTAAATGTTTTTAATTATTGATATCTTGTATTACTTTCTTTTCGCCATTATTTATTTCTCGGCCACAATCTCTCCCCTTTCGTTCAAGAGCACTGAGTGTTGCTCCAAACCATCTTCCGTGTACACATAGAGTTCTCCACGAAACCGCGTCTTGGTGATGGCCTCAATATCCGAATAATGCGCTTTGGTAAGCACTCGACCGTCGGGGGCAAGAAGTCCTTTATGTTCGAAGTCGGTAGAATAAACAAACATTTCTGTATTTTTCTCTTCGTCGTCTTCGTAGTAGGTCAAGGGCTGTATATCATAATAGCTTTGACGCGCCACAAGATTGCCCAATGTGTCGTACAGCATGCCGGGATAGGACCGATGCCATACTTCAATGAAACCGTTTTCCAGAATTTTAAATTCGTGTCCGCGGTTCATGCCGATAAACATTTGGCCAATGGAATCTAAAACCATAAGCGAGTCGTTGCGATTCAGCACCCAGTAACGCATGTCGCAAGAAATATTGTCGTATTTCGGTTTTATAACCCATTTGCCGGACATATCGATAATACCGTATCTGCCCGAGGTGTCGACCATTTGGCACAGGCCATTGTGGAATTCTATTTTGCGGGATTCCAACTCCTGACTGAATCGGAAAGTGCTGTCGATGGCCAGGTTGCCGTGCGGGTCGATAAATTTCAGCTGGTTATGTTCGTCAACCACAGCGGCCACGCCTTCGGAGAACAGCCATGCTTTTTGGTATTTGAACGGTGAGGTGTATTTCCCTGTTCGGGTATTGAAGTAAGCGCAGCGGTTTTGCTTGCATACCACCCACAGGCTGTCCCATTGGTCACCCTTGGCCCAGTCTATGCCTTTATCAACGGAGCAAATTTTGCCTTTACGTACTATTCTGTCAGGCTCGCCATAATACCTTCGCAGTTCGTAGCCGCCACCCATATTAACTGTAGTGTACTTTGATGCTAAAATGTCGTAACAAATAGTGTCGTAGACATCAACTGCAAAATAGCCAATTGAAAAAGCACCCACTATTATCAGCGGTATGAATACGAGTTGCCAGCCAAAAGATACTTTAACCGGCTTCGGTTTACTTAAGGACCAGAAGCCCTTCTTTTTGTTGTTTTTTTCTTGTGTTTCCATGATTTTACTGTTTTTAAAAATTATGCAGCAAAACTACAAAAAAAACCTTCCCATTTTTATGGGAAGGTTTAAATTGCCCGTTTCGCGGTTTAAAAACCCCGTTTTGCGGTTTATATTCCTATTTTTTATTGTGCGCGAAACACAAGAAAATTGATATTTGGATTGTTTTTTAAAGGTTTTTTGCCTAAATAAGACAATGTTCCGTCATCGTTGCGGTACCATCCGTACTCTGTGCCGCCGACAAGAAAAATTGCATTGGTGACACCGATTTTCACCAACGTTGCGCTGAAATCGTTCATCAACACACGGTCTGTACATGCCACGACACAGATTTTTCCGTTCAAGACACATAAAGCACGCCGAAACGATGCGTTTTTCGGCTTGTTCTCCACAACCTTTCCATTGTCAACAGAAGGGTATTGGCGGAAAAAAGAGCTGCCGTCCTCTGTAGCTTGTTCGAAAAGAGGTGAATTTTCGGCCACTCCCAGCGTGATGCCTTCTTCGGAAATGGCGCAGTAGCCACGTTTGGAAAGTCCCCACGAGAGGGGTTCGCCTGCCAGAACAAAAGCGCCGACAATTTTTCCGTTGTCGCTTCGCACGTCGGCGGCCAAGGTGGCCAAAAGGATGTCACTATCAGTAGTGTCTACAGGACCCAAACAAAGCTCGGGAACGACGTTGTAGGGAGTCAGTATTTTTAGATGAAGACTGTCGACCATGGTGTCGGCTACGACGATGCTTGAGGGAATGGAGGCGTCTGCATTGTCGTACCAAACATCTGTTGCAGCAGTTTCTTCCGACGTAATCGCGGGAGTCTCGGTTGAATTATTATGGGTTACAATAAAGACCACGCAAAAAATAGCCGCTGCTATTACTAATACCAATGCAGCAATCCAAATCCACCTAGGGATCGGCTTTTTGTAGTCAGACCCACCGCCTATAATAATAAAGTCATCGTCTTCTGGATTATATTTTTCTACATTATCTTCCATTTATTCTTTTTTTCTTGTTTGGAGGGAAATTCATCAATTAGTGCATTCTCGGGAATTGAAAGTGTTACTGAGTTGGTTTTCAACTTTATAGCTTCCGGCTTATTGTTCGACTCCGCGTCCGAATAACCTGCCGAATAACCAACCAGAAAACCATCAGCCTTTCTGTTCACTAGCTCTATCTCTTTTTTACCTATCATAAACGAGTGATACATGTTTACTATCAGACTTTGTCCAATATAACGGAAGTTTTCATGAGTTCCCTTAAAATATTTGTCAATTTCTTCTTTAACTTTGTAAAGGGGCATACGCACTTTAAAATGTTTTCCGTTGGTTAGGACAAATAGAGAAACGTTGTGATCCGTAGTAATATACCATATCTCGTCCCATTCAACTCGATATAAATATTGGTCATACTTTATTTTAAGATATTCTTTCATAATATATTATTACGAGACATTGTTTTTTTTATTGTGTAATATTCATAAAAATATTCTCTGTGGGCTCAACTTCCAAATGCAACACCGTAGTTTCAAAATCATTCCACCCCACCGCTTTCCCAGAACTCGGCGTTTTTGATGTTCAGTGCCTTGGAGTCGAAAACGGGTTCCTGTCATTATTTTCCCGCCGTTCGTAGTCCTCGCGGCTTACGGGTTGCCATTTGCCTGTGGGCGAGAGCATATAATATCCTTCGCTGAGGGTAGAGGCACTTATTATCATATTGCGGTTGAGCGATTTAAGCGACGCGGTCATTTTGATGAGGTATCCGTCCTTGTTAATCTCGCAGCGTGTAGCTGTGGTGTCGTACAATTCAATTCGGTAAGAACCACTACTAATCTTATAATCACTGTGATTGCTGTAACTAAGAAACAGCTCCCGTGCCCAGACAGCTATGGAATCGTTCAACACATCGAAATCGAGAGCTTTTTTATCTTTTAAAACAATGGCGGCCAAATCATGTGATATCAGCACTCGCAAATAGGGCGATTCCAACATATACGACCATGCTTTTGCATCGGGATAATGTTTGGGGTTGAGCACGAATGTAGAATCCGGGAAATTGTCGACTGGGGAATACGATACACCATCGTCAAATTGGATAAACAACCACGGGTTCGGATAAAAAAACGACAAGGGATACAAGTGTTTGAATTCGTCGATTAGCACACGGCAGGTGTCCATCTGTCGCAAAAGCACGGTACTATCGGAGTGTACCACGGCATAGCAAAGGCTGTCCATTGCCCTTACGGTGCGGCCCGTGCGTGAGTTTTTGCGGGGCGACCAAGTCTCAACTTCATCATTAATGTAAGACATCATATATGTTGTCCCATCATGACCACCATCGCTTTCGTAGAAATTATTGGCCGTCTGCACCGCAGTTTTGGCAAGCATTTGGAAAACAGCGGATTGCTCCTTGCTTATAGCTAGTTCATAGCGTCGGGTTTTAACTTTGGCATCGCGTTTTTTATAATCAACGGAATACCAGATATTGCTATTTTCCACTGCACACATATACACAAGTTTATTCTTGGACTGACTCAAACTCAGGGCATATTCGTTGCTGAACGACGGCAGGCAGACAAAAAAGGCCGTACTGTAAGCGCAGTCCAAAGCGCGATTTACAAAAGTATGGTAGTCGCACGTAATATGTTTGCACGACGGAAAAAATACCTGCTGCGCCGAGGCGGTTGTAATACACAAGGCCAACATCAGCAGGTTCCCCAAACCGAGTTTCTTTGTCATTTTCATTATTGTTGCCATATATCTATAGTTTGTTCAATGATTTCTTGAGCTGAATAAATTATTCCACCTCACCGCTTTCCCAGAAATCGGCGTTTTTGATGTTCAGTGCTTTGGGGTCGAAAACGGGTTCCTGCCCATGTTTTTTCTGTCGTTCGTAGTCCTCGCGGCTTACGGGTTGCCATTCGCCTGTGGGCGAGAGCAGATAAAATCCGTCGCTGAGGGTTGCGGCGTTGAAAATGATATCGTGCTTGAGCTGTTCCACAGGCAGGTAAAGAACCCGTGAATTGCCGGGTCTGCTGCTGTACACCTCGCAGCGAGCCACAGTGGTGTCGTTCACATCTATCAGCATCTGTCTGGGCCAGATGTCCTGCACGTGGTTAATATACATTTCGCGGTTCCAGGCTGTAAGCGAGTCGCAGAGTTGGTTCTTGTTCACTTTTTTTGCTGTAAAATCGACTATTTGCACCTGAATACACCGTGTTCCAATATAATAATACCATTTGTCGTTTTTCATTACTTTTGTGGAATCTTGGAACCCTTTGAATAGCAAAGTTATCTGTCGTTCCTCTGGCACATAACCTTTGTCGGAAGGACGGAAAAACGATAGGGGGTAGAGATTTCGGAACTCTTTGGTAAGCGTGCGGCAGGTGTCGAGTTGCCGTTTTAGTACCGCCCTGTCGGAGTGTTCCACGGCATAGCAGAGGCTGTCGAGGGCATGCACGGCTCGTAAGGTGCGCGAGCCTTTGCGCGGACTCCACACTTTCACTTGTTTCCCGTACTCGTACAGATAGTAATATGCTCCGTCTTTGCCTATAAAACGGTCGTAAAAGTTCGACGACATTGCAGCCGCATCCATAAAACTGCGGAAGATAGTCCATTCTTTGGCGTTTATCTCAAGTTCGTAACTTTGAGTCGAAAAAGCCTTTTTCTGGTGCTTTTGGGATTTGTCTTCTACGACTGTTATGTAAACAAAAGTGCTGTCGTTCATACTCAGCGCATACGGGTTTGTGAAAGCGGGGATGCACATATAATAGATATATTCATCGGCAACAAGCGTTTTTCTGGCAATTTCTTTGTAATCAGAAAGTTCTGTCGATGGGGTGAATACCGACTGTGCCGAGGCCGTTGCCAGCGCCGTTGCTATAAGCAGTGTTCCGAACAGATATTTATATTTCATTGTAAATGTGTCTTGTGTTATATAAATTATTTTAGCCATTACGGGAAGTCACTTTCGCTGTGCGCGTTGCCATTCGCCTGTGGGCGAGAGCAGGTAATAGCCGTCGCTGAGGGCGGCGGCGCTGAAAATGATGTCGTGTTTGAGCTGTTCCGCAGGCAGGTGAAGTGTCCTGGGATTGTTGCAGTTGTTGCAGTCCACCTCGCACATGGCTGTAATGGTATCGTTTAGGTTAACATTTACTTTGCACTGCCGGTGATGGATATATAGTTCGCGGTTCCAGTGCGCCACCGAGTCACGTAGTGAGTCAGGATTCACTTTTTTTGTCATAAAATCGGGGATGGTTACGATTAATTGACTGGCATACAAGCTATAATGCCATTCGCTTTTTTCTACACGCGAAAAATGTGATGTGTCCAATTTGCCGTTCTCTTCAAAGATAATCGTACTGCCTTTTTTCCATGTATAATTAATTGATTTTGTGGGATAAAAATAGGGAATCGGGTGCAGGCGGGCGAATTCCTTGGTAAGCACGCGGCAGGTGTCCAATTGCCGTTTTAGCACCGCCCTGTCGGAGTGTTCCACGGCATAGCAGAGGCTGTCGAGGGCATGCACGACACGTCCGGTGCGCGAGCCTATGCGCGGACACCATGCTTTAACGGTTTTATCCCAGCAGTGAAGATAGTATGACACACCGTCGATGCCAATACTTTCGTTGAAAAAATTGGCCGTTTGGGTGGCGTCTGCAAAAAGGTTTTCCAGCACAGCGCAATCGTCCTCGCTTATCGAAAGCTTGTAACGACGGGTTTTTATCTTTGCTTTTGCACCGTGTTTCCGAAACTTCTCGGAGTACCATATATTGCCACATTTTTCTTTGGCATGAACGTAAACAAGAGTGCTGTCGTGCAGACTTAACGCATATTCGTTTGTAAACGCCGGCCGGCACATATAATACAACCCTGCATCGCCCACAAGAGTCTCCACAACGAGTTTCTCATATTCATAGTCGCTGCAACTGGTTTCCGGCGTGAACACCGACTGCGCCGAGGCGGTTGTAATACACAAGGCCAACATCAGCAGGTTCCCCAAACCGAGTTTCCTTTTTCTTTTTGTGAATGTTGCCATATCCATTTGTCGTATGTTTCTGTGGGTAGTAAAAATCATTCCACTTCGCCACTTTCCCAGAAATCGGCGTTTTTGATGTTCAGTGCTTTGGGGTCGAATTTAGGCTCCAAGCCATGCTTTTTCTGCCACTCGTAGTCCTTGAGGGCGCGCAGTGCCTTGGGCGAGAGCAGCAGTATCGCCACCACGTTTATCCACGCCATAACGCCCACGCCGATGTCGCCTATGGTCCACACCACGCCGCTGCCCACCAGCGAGCCTATGAACACCGCACTTATGGTGCAGATACGCAGTATCCATATCACTATCTTCTCGCCTCGGTCGTCGCCGAAATTCATGTCGGCTTTTTCAAGCTCTTCGAGGCGTTCGGGATGTTTGCGGTAGATACGTCTGCGCCAGCGGTTGAAAAGGTACACAAGGTTGGTCTCGGCGTAATAGTAGTACGCCATAATGGTGGTGAAAGCGAAGAAAAACAGCGCAATGGAGATAATCATGTCTCCGGCTTTCGGTCCTACCACAGTGCCCAAGGCTCCGGTGGTGTAGAAAACGCCCGGCTCACCCTCGGGGGCGGCGGGATTCTGCTGCAGGTATGTAACCACAGCTCCGTTGGAGGTCTGCTCCACGGTGCCGATGATGTTGTAGGTCTTGCAGGCCAGTATCATCATGGCGGTGGCGGTGCACACCAGCAGGGTGTCGATATACACGGAGAAAGCCTGTACCAGTCCCTGTTTCACGGGGTGGCTCACCTTGGCGGCGGCGGCCACTATGGGACCGGTGCCTTGTCCGGCCTCGTTGCTGTAGATGCCGCGTTTAACGCCCCACGCTATGGTGGTGCCAAGCAGGGCGCCGCCCACCTCGTTGACACCCACCGCTCCGCGCAGCATCTGCATAAACACATCGGGCACAAGACGGTAGTTTATCACCAAAACCACTATCGACAGCAGTATGTAAATCACCGCCATCACGGGAGCTACAATCTGAGCCACGTTGGCAATGCGTTTCACCCCGCCTATTATCACAAGGGCGATAAGTGCCGCCACCACGAGTCCTATAACCCACACCTCCACGCCAAAGGAGCGGGAGCAGGAGAGGGCTATGCCGTTGCACTGCACGGGAGGCAGGAAAATGCCACAGGCCATGGCCGCCAGCACCGCGAAGATGCATCCGAACACTTTCGACCGCAGTCCGTTTTCGATGTAATAGGCCGGACCGCCGCGGAACTGTCCGTTGTGGTTCTCCTTGTAAATCTGTGCGAGGGTGGCTTCCACAAAAGCGCTGCCAGCCCCGAAGAAAGCTATTATCCACATCCACACTATGGCGCCCGGACCGCCGAAACCGATGGCCGTGGCCACTCCCACTATGTTGCCCGTGCCCACACGTCCCGAAAGGGCCATGGCAAAAGCCTGAAACGACGATATGCCCACGGCTTTCTTGTTCTTTCCCGCACTGCCGAACAGCAGACGGAACATCTCGCGGAAACGCCGCACCTGCACAAAACGGGTGCGCAGTGTGAAATAAAGTCCCGCCACAAGGCACAAGCCCACCAGCGCCGGACTCCACACCCAGCTGTAAACCGACTCGATGGCACCTGTAAGCCACTCTAATACAGACGATATGAAATTATTCATAATTATTGCTGTTTAGCAGGTTGATATTAGGACTGTTCCTTTATGATTTCCCAATGTCCGCCTCTGTCTGGTCCGACACGTCGAATAATTCCTTGTGCTTTCATCTTTTTCATCTGATCCTCCGCCCACCGTTGTGACATGCCTAGCCGCTCGGCTATCTGTTTGGCTGTTATAGATGGTTCCTCTTCTATTATCTTCACAATTTTCTCCACATTTTCTCCACATTTTCTCCACATTTTCTCCACATTTTCAGAGTCGTTTTTGGTAAAACCATAATTGTTTCTTTTGAAGGTTACTTTCACACCACCATCAACAGTTTCAATTGTGGGCATTGGCAACCCTACTTGTTCAAATCCCTCTCGGATCTTTTTATAGCCACGTCCCCATGCATCGATGAAACCAGCTTTGAAAAACACGTTGGCAATGTTTTTGTTGCGAGGACGGGAAGAGTGTGTCGTTAGTAGTGTGGCTGGTGTATAACCCATTGGCAAAACACCCTCATTCCATATCTCAACACGGTCGTCCCAAACACGCATCTGTACTGGAGCTCCAGTATAATCCTTGTGCGCGATGGCATTGTAAATAATCTCACGCAGAGCCTCTTCGGGAATCTCCAAAGTTTCAATTCTGTTCATCCCCTCGAAACGTATTGGGGATGTCAAATATTTTGATTTTAAAACTTCTACTACTCTGTCAGCCATCTGTATAATATTGCCCTCAATGATATCCTGAATAATAAGATTGGCTTCGCTATTGCCGAAACGCCCTATTTTGAACTGCACACAAGTGAAGTACCGCTGAGGGCGTTTGGCAAAGAGCAGCAGGGCGGCATTTTTTATTTTGCCATTCTCATTTATCAGGTTAAGATTTTGTAAAACTATTTCTGTTTGAGCATCCAATTCATTTTCACTAATACGTCCGTTCTTATGACCGATTCTCAGAAAATAATCAATGGCTTCTCTGTCCAAATCATCAATGGTTGCGGAATCGTTTGCTATGTCATCCCATGAATGCCCCATCTTTTTCAAAATAAACTGTTGCAAAGCGACACCATTAAGTTCCTGCATCGTGGTGCCAGAACGATAATAGTATTTGCCACGGAAACTTATTGGTACATTATTGGGTTCGATAGCAATCCCGATGTATTTTTTTTCATCTTTTTTGTAAAGTGTCAATTCCGCAACTATTCCCATATAATTTACAATTTTGTTGGGAATATCTTCCATCAATTTTTTGGCATTGTTCAAACCACAGACATTTCCGTCATCATCAACACCAATAAATATGGTTCCACCTTGAGCATTTGCAAAACCGCAAATCCATTTCAGATAGTCGTCTTTCCACGACTGTTTGTATTCTATATCCTGAGATTCCATTTATTATTTAACGTAGAATTTTTCGTTTTATTGCAACGTGTTCTTTGAGGTAAGTGTTGAAAATGGTATTCCCCCTATAACTATCTTTCCTCAATGATATACCACCGACCTTCTTGATAGATGTAAGCTCTGTAAGGTTCGGGCCACTTGTTATGATGATACTTTTTCGGTTTCCAGAAACGGCGGCTTTTGTTGGTGGGTTTGAGGAATTGTGAGAAATTGGATTCGGCGTTTTCTGCGGAAATGCTTGTTTCTGTGTCATTTGTGGTTTTAAAATCGTTTCCGTTTGTAAGCATAAAATAATGCTTGCGATAGTAGATATAACCTATTGAGGGCCTGTCATTAAAGTTATTGATTTTAGTGACAGTGAGGCAGATAAACGGTTTTTGGAGCGAGAATGGATATTTCAACGGCTGTTTGGAACAACTCAAATCGGTATATTTTTCGGTGGTGTCGTTGAAAAAATCGACCAATTCATTGACTAATTCATTGTTTGAAGAATCATTGATGGTGAGTGGCGTGAATTCGATAAAACAATGGTCGTATTCATCCAAAGGGTTGTTCTCATCAGGAAATAAAAAAACTTTGCCGTCGATAATGCGGTTGAGTATTTTTTTCAACTGCCTGTCGGCGATATGGTACTGTGGCAGTGCTTCGGTGGCGGTGTCGGGAGGGGGCGGAGGCACCAGAGTGGTGTCGAAGGCTCGCCATGCACTGTCGCGGCCCCAAAGGTAGTCGTTGTAGAAACTCAGCACTTCGCCCGACATATCGTCGGGATGGTGCAGTCCGCGATGGTAGAGATAAGTCTGTAGCCGCGAGCCGCCCCAAAGTCCCCAGTTGTTGCGCATCCACATTCCTAACGAGAAGTGGTATTTACTCATTCCGTCGCGGCTTTCGGCTTTGATAGCGTTGCGGTCGCTGGGGTGGAGCATGGTGTCCAGAACGTGGAAACATTCCTCCAAGTTGCGGGGGATGTAAACGCCGTCGATGCTTTCGGACTCGAATCGGATACGCCTTTGTATTCTGTCGTTCCTGCGTTGTATAGTACCTTCGCGGCGGGCGACAATCTTGTTTCGTTTGCGTATCTTACAATTCAGTTGCTTGTACCAAAAGTCGATTCCATCGGGGAAATCCACATCGAAACGCATTTTCGACACCGCTTTACGGAGGTCCGTTTCGGGCAGACTGTCGCGGCTTTCGATTTTGAAAATGGTGGCTTCCCCTTGTTTGTCCACTTTCAGCAACAATTTTACAAAATAGTATTTGTATCGCCAGTTAATTAGGTCTTCTTCATCGTGTGCCACCATCCGCATTTTTTTTGCAAACAATTCCGCTGCTTTATTGTGGTTGCCGTCAATTTCTGCTAAGTCGTAGGGACATTTGAACTTTTTTACCTCTACAATGTTGTTGTGTCGATGTTTGGTCCAGTCTGAGGTTAGTTGGCTGTCGGGCAGCATCTGCCGAAGCTGTGTGTCGGAGTGGTAACCGAAAGGCAGTGTGTCGATTTGCTGTGTGGATAGGTGTATCCTTACAAGTTTGTGTGTGGAGGTGTAAACAAACACTGTGTCGTTCACCGCAAAGGCGGGACAGCCTTTAATCAGCTTGTTGCGTTCCGAAGTTGCAATCAGTGGCTCACTGCTTATCTTTCCGTCGGCAGTTGCGTATGTGATGCTGTCCTCGGAAAAGAACAGGACACGGCTGGTGTCGTTGGATAGGAAATCCTTCACTTTTATCAGGCGTACCATATTGCCTTTGTGGTAGAACGTTACGGCTTTGCCGTGTTTGTGGTCATAATAGAATAGATGCAGCACCGTTTGCCCGTCGTCGCTTACGAAAGTATATCCTTCGGCGAGGCATGCCAGTATGGTGTAGAGCTGCTCTCCGCTACGGGCGTCGTAAACTTTAGTCTCGCCAAATGGCGAATAATCCAACCTTTGGGCCGGGACGCTCTTGGCATGGTAGTGGCCATTGGACGAGCTTACGGTAACAATGTATCTTTCCGACAGAATAAAACCGTAGTGTTGAGCCGACATTGTGGATGTCAGTCCCAAAAGAACAACAAGAATCAGTAGGCGTTTCATAAAAGAAGTTTTCGATTTTTCGTTTTGCAAATATACGATTTTTTTTAGTTCGGATTTCGGATTTCGGAATTTATATAACAATGTAATTAATTAATAGTCAATTTTTTATAGGATAATTGTTATTGTTTTTATAAATAGTGATAAGAGTTGGGCTGATTTGAGTTAAGGCGTGAAGATGTTTGGTTGTTGAATTGTTTAGTTGTTTAACTCCCAACCCAAAACTCGTTCCGAGTTCCGCTCTCCGAGTTCCGAACTAATTGTTCATTGTTAATTGTAAATTTGATAGTTTTTTCGTATCTTTGTTGAAACCATATTGCCTCGGCAATAGGCTCAATCTTTTGAAAATCAAAACAATAAAACAATACCGACAGATATGAACTACGATGTAATAGTTATTGGCAGCGGTCCCGGAGGATATGTTGCCGCAATAAAATCGGCACAGCTGGGTATGAAAACCGCTGTGGTGGAACGCGAGAACCTTGGCGGGATATGCCTCAACTGGGGCTGTATCCCCACCAAGGCCCTCATGAAGAGCGCTCAGGCTTTCAACTACGCCAAGCA
>DBXF01000009.1:86745-100744 GCA_002309295.1 Bacteroidales bacterium UBA1219
GTGGCCGAGACCATGAGCAAAGGCGTGCAGTTCCTGCTCAAGAAAAACAACGTCGATGTGCTTACCGGCACCGGCAAAGTGATGCCCGGCAAGAAAGTGGAAGTTACCAACGCCGAAGGCGTGGCCACCGTTTATGAAGCCAACCACATCATCATAGCCACCGGCGCCCGCTCGCGAAACCTGCCCAACCTGCCGCAGGACGGCAAAAAGATTATAGGCTACCGCGAAGCCATGACACTGCCCGAAAAACCCAAGACAATGGTGGTGGTAGGCTCCGGCGCCATAGGTAGCGAGTTCGCATTCTTCTACCAGTCGATAGGCGTGCAGGTTACCCTTGTGGAGTTCCTGCCCAACGTAGTCCCCAACGAGGACGAGGATGTGTCGGCACAGATAAGCCGCTCGTTCCGCAAGATGGGTATGAAGGTTATGACCTCCGCTTCGGTGGAGAAAGTGGACATCGACGGCGACATCTGCCACGTCACCATCCAGTCGAAAAAAGGCACCGAAGTGGTGGATGCCGATATAGTGCTCTCGGCAGTGGGCGTTGTCACCAACCTCGAAGGCATAGGTCTCGAAGAGGTGGGCATTGCCACCGAACGCACCAAAATCGTTGTCGACGACTACTATCGCACCAACGTGGAAGGCTACTACGCCATCGGCGACGTGGTGCACGGCCCCGCTCTGGCTCACGTGGCATCGGCCGAAGCCCTTGTCTGCGTTGAGAAGATTGCCGGTCACAACCCGCACCCCGTCAACTACAACAACATTCCCGGCTGCACCTACACCACTCCCGAAGTGGCCTCGGTGGGAATGAGCGAGAAAAAAGCCCGCGAAGCCGGATACGAAGTGCTGGTGGGCAAATTCCCCTACACCGCCTCGGGCAAGGCCACGGCAGCCGGCAACCGCGACGGTTTCATCAAAATGGTTATCGACGCCAAAACCGACCAAATTCTGGGCGCACACTTCTGCGGCGACAACGTTACGGAGATGATTGCCGGTATCGTTTCGGCACGGCAGAACGGCCTCACCGCCAAGCAGGTAGCCGCCTCGGTGCACCCGCACCCCACCATGTCCGAAGCCATCATGGAAGCCATCGAACAGGCCTACGGCAAAGCAGTACATCTGTAATATTCACATAGTTGTAAATCAAAAATCCGTCTGGCATTGCGTCAGGCGGATTTTTTTTTCCGAAATTCAATCGTGCGGATTATTCTAGCTGCGGCGGATTGTTTATCCACAACAACCGGAAACTCTAAACTCACAACTATCACCTAACCACATACTATAAAGGCCATTTCCTCGTTATCCCAAAAACAACCGAAACAATGAAAAAACTGATTCTTATTATGGCAATAACCGCATTATGCGGCCAGATGTCGGCCTTCAGCCAGCCGTCGAACTCTTTGAAATCCGAAGAGATAACCGGAGAAACAATAGACACCACTTTGGACAACGAACCCTCCCCTATCCTGCTCACCGAGCAGCAACGGACTTTCGTTGCCGACAACAACGCCTTCACGCTGAAATTCATTAAAACGGTGAACGACGAAGATCGTAGCGGCAAGAGCTTTATCTACTCGCCCTTGAGCATCACCTACGTGATGAGCATGGTCAATGCCGCCGCCGAGGGTGAGACCGAACGCGAGCTGGAGCAGACCCTCGGTTTCCACCAAGGGGGCATCAAAGCCGTCAACGAGTTCTGCAAGACGCTGATAGACAGTCTGCCGAAGGTCGACCGACAGGTGCAGCTTAACATCGCCAACGCCATTTTTGTGAACAAGGACTACCGTCTGCTGAAGCCTTACCAGAAAGACATGCAGAAATATTATGATGCCCTTGCCGAGTCGCTCGATTTTGCGTCGAAAAAGTCGCTCAACCATATCAACGGCTGGTGCAACAAAAAGACCAAAGGCATGATCCCCTCCATCCTCGGCGAGCTCAACCCCAGCGCCGTGGCCTACCTGCTCAACGCCATCTATTTCAAGGCCAACTGGGCCGAACAGTTCAAGGAAGCCCTGACCAAAAACGACACCTTCCATACCGTCGAAGGTCCCGTGATGTTGCCATTGATGCGTCAGACGCACAAATTCAGATATATGAAAAACGACCTCTTCGCCGCCGTCGACCTGCCCTACGGCAACGGACAGTGGAGCATGACGGTGATGCTGCCCGAGAAAGGCAAGTCCGCTGACGATGTTATAGACTATCTGGCCAAAAACGGCACCTCGTTCACCAGCGAGATGCGCCGTCGCAAGGTGAGCCTCAAACTGCCGCGTTTCGAGACGGAATCCAGCACCAGCGACCTTATCGGGACGATGAAAAAGTTGGGTATCTACAGTGTGTTCGGCAGCGGGGCCGAAATTCCCAATATGTGTGGCAGCGGAGTGTATATAAGTATGATGTTGCAGAAAGCCCGTATCAAGGTGAACGAAACCGGCTCGGAGGCCGCAGCCGTAACGGTGGTGATGCTGGAGAAATCGAGTGCGCCGATACGCGAGGAGACCGTTGTCTTCCACGCCGACCGTCCGTTTGTGTACGCCATCCGCGAGGCCTCCACGGGAGTGATACTCTTTGTTGGAAAATTCACCGGAAAGTGATGCCTTTTGTTTTGACCATTATAGTTTTTTGACTTAAATCATTATAAAAATGAAAAAACTGCTTTTAATTCTGGCCGCAGCCTCGTTTGGTTGCTTTATGGTTTGCTGTAGCCAACAAGTGAAAACCGATAATAACGACGTGGAAACGGAGGACTCGTTACCCGACCCGGAACCCATCGAGATATCCAAACAGCAAATGGATTCGCTTATTGCCGACAACAACGCTTTTACGCTGAAATTCCTAAAAACGGTGAACACCGAAGACCAGAGCGGCAAGAGTTTCATCTACTCGCCGCTGAGCATCACCTACGTGCTGAGCATGGTGAACGACGCCGCCGAGGGCACCACCGAGCAGGAGCTGGAACAAGTTCTCGGTTTCCGCCAAGGGGGCATACAAGCCGCCAACGGTTTCTGTAAAACCTTGATAGACAGTCTTCCCAAAATAGACACTTCGGTGCAACTGAACATCGCCAACTCCATTTTCGTGAACAAGAATTACAAACTGAAAGCGACTTTCAAACGGGATTTGCGGTATTACTACGACGCCCTTGCCGAGTCGCACGATTTCGCCTCGCCAAAGACACTCCAACGTATCAACGGCTGGTGCGACGAAAAAACCAACGGCATGATACCCAACATCCTCAACAATCTGAACCCCGACGCCATGTCGTATCTGCTCAACGCCATATATTTCAAAGCCGGTTGGAGCGAACCTTTCGAAGAATCTTCCACTAAAGAACAAAAATTTGCCACCGCCAACGGACCTGTCACGATACCGTTGATGCATCAAACCTACGCTTACAAATACATGAAAAACAACACTTTCGCTGCTGTGGATATTCCCTACGGCAACGAGCAGTGGAGCATGACGGTGCTTTTGCCCCACAAAGGAAAAACTCCGGATAATGTTATCGAATTTCTTGCCAAAAACGGCATGTCGTTTGCAAAAAGTTTAGAATGGAATACGGTGGACTTGAAACTCCCCCGTTTCGAAACGGAATCGACCACCGAAGATTTGATTGGAACACTGAAAAATATGGGCATCAACCGAGTGTTTTGCAACGGTGCCGAAATGCCAAACATGTGCGACAAATCTGTATATATCAGCAATATGCTGCAAAAAGCCCGTATCAAAGTTGACGAGAGTGGCTCGGAGGCGGCGGCTGTTACAGTTGTAGAATTTGCGGAACTTAGCGTCGGTGTGGAAGAACCCGAGCCTCCAATCATCTTCCACGCCAACCGTCCGTTTGTGTATATGATCCGCGAGACCTCCACGGGAGTGATACTCTTTGTGGGAAAATTCACCGGAAAGTGATGGTTCCCTTTATAATGTCCACTACAGCACCAAACGCCTGATTACATGCTTGTTGGCGAGACAATAGCCCTTGTGGTGGCAGTGTCGTGGACAGCCACGGCTCTGTTTGCCGAAGAGGGCTCCAAACGTATGGGGTCGCTGCCGTTCAATGCGGTGCGGATGACCCTGTCGCTGCTTTTGCTTATCCCCACGCTGTGGCTTATCATTGGAGCACCCTACCCGCGCTTTGCCGACACGCAGACGTGGCTGTGGCTGCTGCTCTCGGGTGTGGTTGGCTACACCATAGGCGACTACTGCCTGATGAAAGGTTATATCATCATCGGGTCCCGTTTCGGACAGCTTTTTATGACACTTTCGGCCCCCACGGCGGCACTCTTCGGAAGACTGCTGCTTGGCGAGAGCATGCGCCCGCTCGCCCTTGTGGGTATGGCGGTAACCGTTTTCGGCATAGCCCTTTCTATACTTGCCAAGCCGCACGACGGACATCTTTCGCTAAAACTGCCTGCAAAGGGAATTTTCTTTGCAGTGATGGCCGGCATCTGTCAGGGAGCAGGGCTGGTGCTGAGCAAAAAAGGACTGATACACTACTCCGACTCCATTGCCTCCGAAGGCTTGGATATATCCGCCGCCGTTCCGGATGCCATTGTCCCCCTGCCCTTGAATGTAAGCATCACTTTTGCATCCACCATGATACGCGGAAGCATAGGGCTGGCGGGTTTTTTGCTATTGCTGATGATTTTTGGCAAGGACTGGAGGGGACAGCTGCGCCGTGCTGTAACCGACCGCCGTGCAATGCGCGCCGCAGCCCTGTCGATGCTGTTCGGGCCTTTTGTGGGTGTGAGCCTCTCGCTGCTGGCTACATTATACACTTCCACCGGCGTGGCACAGACCATCTTTGCCCTTACTCCGGTGCTTATCATCATCCCCTCGGTTATGATGTTCCACCAAAAAGTAACTGTACGCGAGGTGGCAGGGGCGCTGATAAGTGTGCTGGGCGTAAGCCTTTTCTTTATGTAAAAAAAGACGCAGACCTTGAGCCTGCGTCCTTTCTATCAACCTGTTTCTATGATTATTTGTTTCCCAAGCCGACCCTTGCGCCGGCAAAAAACATAATGCAGGGTTGCGGCAGTGAGAATCGAAGAATTGTAGTGGCAAAAAAAACTGCAACACTTTTCGGTGTTGCAGTTTTATCAAGTGTTGGAATTTACAAGTTTAGTTCTTGCGCTGGCACTTTTTAGGTGTAACGCAGGTGCCGTGAGCGCGGCATACCAGCACTTTTTCGGGAAGCACGTCGGCTGCCGAGTCGCTGATGTCGGGACGCGGGGCTATAACCTTGTAAGCCTCGAACGACATCTCGCGCGAAGTGTTGCCAACGCGTGTTATCTCACCGTAAGCCTCGATATAGTCGCCGGCGTAAACGGGAGCCTTAAACTCCACCATGTCGTAGGCGCAGAAAAGGCCTTCGTCGCCGTCTTGAATTATAAGGAGCTCTGTGGCCACATCGCCAAAGAGGTGGAGCATGTGTGCTCCGTCAACCAAATTTCCGCCGTAGTGGGCGTCCTTGGCGCTCATACGTACTCTTAACATCGATTTTGCTGCCATAGTCCTTATTTTTTAATGATATAGTCAACCAAAATTGCCTGTGTGCGGATGGCTTCGTGAGCCAGAGTACCGGTTTTCACCACTTCCTGCGGTTCCACGATAACCAAATCGGCTGCTGTAGCCATCAGCGGGCAGAAATTCTGCGATGTGCCTTTGTAGATAAGGTTGCCGTCTTCGTCGGAGATGTTGGCGCCGATAAGGGCTACGTCGGCGTGGAGGGGTTTCTCGAGCAGGTATTCCTTGCCGTCAACGGTAACTTTTTCCTTGCCGTTTTCAACCACGGTGCCAAGGCCGGTCTGTGTAAGAACGCCACCCAGTCCTGCTCCGCCGCTGCGTATGCGTTCGGCCAAAGTGCCTTGCGGACTGAATTCCACCTGCAGCTCGCCGCTGTTCATCTGGTTTATAGTCTCCTCGTTGGTGCCGATGTGCGACACAATGAGTTTCTTAATCTGGTGGTTTACAATCATTTTGCCTACGCCACGATTTACGTAAGCTGTGTCGTTGCTGATAAGGGTGAGGTCTTTCACGCCTTTGGCAACCAGTGCGTCGATAATGGATTCGGGTGTACCTACGCCCAAAAATCCGCCGACCATGATGGTCATGCCGTCGTGGATTTTTTCTACGGCTTCCTGTACTGTTATAAATTTGTTCATATTATCTGTGTTTTATTTCTGTTGTGTTTTTATTCTTTTGGAACGCAAGTAGTTTCCGATTCGAAAGAGATGCCCGAACGGTCGGTGGTGCTGTATTTTGTTATATCTTCGCACTTGCCGTCGTCGATTTTTATCTCAACTAGGAAAGAGTAGGTGTTGACATCGTCGGCGTATGTGCGTTTGTATTTGCATGAGCAAGTTTTCTCTTTTTTGCACGACGGTGCCAAAAGACCGATGGCTATAATCAATCCGATAATATATAGTGTTTTTTTCATGGTTCGATAATTAAAAAGGTTTTACTATAAAGTGTCCTCCATGCAAAAAAGGCGGACTTCTTCAAGGCCGTTGGCGTCGTTCAGGTATCTGAAATCGATGCATTCGCCATTGTCGGTGTGCAGGCGTATCACATCGCCTTTGCCTTCTACCGAGCACACACAGTCTTTTTCTTTGGCACACGAGTAGATAACCGCTACAACCAGCGTTACCATAATCGCGAGAATTACTTTTTTCATATTGTATGTTTATCGTTTTGGGTAAAAAATTACTCTTCTTTTGAAACTGCAAAGATACGTCTTTTTTCTTGTTTTACAAAATATTATGCGGTGTTTTTTGTTTTTCTGTTTTCAATATTTTTGTAAAACACAGTGCATCAATGTTTTATAATTTTATACACATCATCAGTCCGTCCCTTATGGTAAGCAGTATGTTTTCCACCCTCGGGTCGTTTTGTATCATGTCGTTCAGTTGTTTCAAAGTCTCGGTCTCCTTGTCGCCGCTACGCTGTTCGTAAAGCACCTTGCCGTTCCACAGCACGTTGTCTATCAGCAAAATGCCATTGGCGTTCATCATCGGGACGATGGTTTGGTAGTAGTTCAAGTAATTTATTTTGTCGGCGTCGATAAAAACGAGGTCGAATTTTTCGTTGCCCAGTTGTGGCAGTATTTCGGTGGCAAGGCCGATATGGACGGTGGTTCTGTCGAAAAGGCCTGCTTTTTTCAGTGTGTCGGCAATTATCTCCTCGTACTCTTCGTTGGCCTCTATGCAGTGTATTTTGCCATCGGCCGCAAGGCCTTTGCCAAGACATGCGGTGGAGTATCCCACGTAAGTGCCGATTTCGAGTATTCGTCGGGGTTTCAGCAATATGCTTATGGTTTCCAGCAATTTGCCCTGATAGTGTCCGCTTAGCATGTGGGGCTGTGGTGTGTTGAGGTGTGTCCAGCGGTTGAGGGCATGGAGGGTATCGTTTTCGGGCGAGGTGTGCTCCTCGGCGTACTGCTGTGCGTCGGGATGCACTATATGGTCGAGGAAGTTGTTCAGAGCCATGCCGTTACAGGTTCTTCAGTATCTCTTCGAGTTCCACTTCGCTTTTCACAAGCACTTCGCGGGCTTTGCTGCCTTCCGAAGGTCCCACAATGCCTGCGGCTTCGAGCTGGTCTATGATTTTTCCGGCGCGGTTGTATCCCAACTCCAGCTTGCGTTGCAACAACGATGTGGAGCCGTGCTGCGAAGCCACCACCAGACGAGCGGCCTGTTCGAAAAGGGCGTCCTTTTTGGTGAGGTCGAGGTCTTTGTTGGGGGCGTCGTTCTCGTCGAGGTATTCGGGCAGGGCGAAGCATTCGGGGTATCCTCGCTGACTGCTGATGAAATCGACGATTTTCTGTATCTCTGGGGTGTCGATCAGGGCGCACTGTATGCGTTGCAGGTCGTTGCCGGTGGATAGCAGCATGTCACCGCGACCGATAAGCCGTTCGGCGCCGCCACCGTCGAGGATAGTGCGGGAGTCCACGCCCGACGTTACACGGAAGGCTATACGTGCCGGAAAGTTGGCCTTGATAGTACCTGTGATGATCTTCACCGAAGGACGCTGTGTGGCGATGATAAGATGTATTCCCACGGCACGTGCCAGCTGGGCTATGCGGGCAATGGGCTGTTCCACCTCACGACCGGCCGTCATGATAAGGTCGGCAAACTCGTCGACCACCACCACTATGTATGGCAGGAAACGGTGGTAGTTGTCGGGGCCCACCTCTTTTTGAGGATTCAGTCGGCGGGCGATGAACTTGGGATTGTATTCCTTGATGTTACGTACCTGCGCGTCCTTGAGCAGGTCGTAGCGGTTGTCCATCTCTATGCAGAGCGAGTTGAGGGTACGCACCACCTTGCGCACGTCGGTGATGATGGCCTCCTCGCTGTCGGGCAGCTTGGCCAGATAGTGTTTCTCGATGGGGTTGTAGAGCGACAGCTCCACCTTTTTCGGGTCCACCATGATGAACTTCAGCTCGGCAGGATGTTTCTTGTAAAGCAAGGATGCGATGATGGCGTTCAAGCCTACCGACTTACCCTGTCCGGTGGCGCCGGCCATAAGCAGGTGGGGCATTTTGGTGAGGTCGGTAACGTAGGTCTCGTTGCTCACCGTCTTGCCTATGGCAATGGGCAGCTCGTAGTTGTTGTTCTGGAACTTGTCGGAGTTTATCATGGTAAGCATCGAAACCACCTGCGGTTTGGCGTTTGGCACCTCTATGCCTATGGTACCCTTGCCGGGGATGGGCGCTATTATGCGTATGCCGAGGGCCGAGAGGCTCAGCGCTATGTCGTCCTCCAGCACTTTTATCTTGGAAATACGGATGCCGGGGGCGGGGACAATCTCGTAGAGCGTTACGGTAGGACCCGGCGAAGCCGTGATTTTGGTGATTTCGATGGAGTAGTTTTTCAGCGTTTTGACGATTTTGTTTTTGTTTGCCACCATCTCCTCGCGGGTTACCTCCTCGTTTTTGTCCTCGTGGTGTTCCAAAGCGTCGGTGGAGGGGAACTGGTAGTCGCGCAGGTCGAGACGCGGGTCGTAAGGCTCGTCGACGTTGTAGTGCTCCCTTTCGTATTCCTCGTTGTCCTCTTGCGATTCATCCTTTTCGGGAGTTGATTGTGTTGTGGTGTCGATAATCTCGAAATCGGAATTGTCGGCCAAATCCACGGCGGGTTCGGGATTTTTTGGGGGTATGTCGTCAATGTCGTCCGCGTCGTCGAAAGTTACGACGGGTTTCTTTTCAGGGGTGATGATATTCTGAGGTTCGACAGTTTTAGCCACATGCGGCTGGTTTGCGTTGGCGGCGGCTTTCTTTCTCTCTTCTTCATCGAGAAGTTTCTGCGCCTTGCGTTGTTCTATTTTCTCGTTGATTTTGTTTACAATGCCCTTGAACGACACATGGTGTATGAGCCACAGTCCCAGCACAAGGCTGAAAGCCAGAATGATAATCAGTCCAATCTTGCCCAACAAGCCCTGAATCCATGTGGCTATGCTGTAGCCCACCACGCCGGCAAGTATGCTTATCCATTTCATGTCCTGCGAGCCGTCTAAATTCGTAGAAGCATCGGAGAACAGGTAGAAGAAACCGAAAAACAGCGACACCCACACCATCCAGAAAATGGTGATGGTGGCCGTTCTGCCGAGTTTCATAATTTTGATATCCAGCAGGTGGAAACCTATGGACAGGAACAGTGCGATATATCCCAAGGCTCCTATGCCGAAGGTTTTGAATATGAAGAAGTTGGCAAGCTTAAAACCTATCTTGCCGCCCCAGTTGGCATATTCTTCAGGGTTGCTGCTGTCGTGGCTCCACGATAGGAAATACGACACGAAAACCACCGCCAGAAAAAGCGCCAGAAGTATCGAAAATCCTCCGCAGATCTTGGCGAACATGTCGCTTTTCAGGAAATTCACAAATCCGTTGGCGGCTTTTTTCTTGCCGGAACCTTTTTTCTTTGCCTCGTTTTTTGCCATTTTGATGCTGTTTTCGCTGGTTATGTCTAAATTTGCAAAATTACACCTTTTCGCAAAAAAAATCCGTCGTTGTGGCGACGGATTTTAAACTATATATTGTTGAAAAGTGACTATTCGTCCATTTCGACGCCGAGGTTCTGGAACTGCTGCAGCAGATTTTGGAGCTCTTCCGGTGTAGTCTTCTGGCAGTCCTTGGGAGGAACGAGGTCGTCGTTGGGCACTTTCTGTTCTTTTATCTCCTTGGCGGTGAGCACTATAGTGATGTTGCCCATTCCAGCGGCAGACGACTGTATGTCGAACTGCAGTGGCACCATACCTTCCAAACCGGGCATGGTGGGCAGTCCCGACTCGATGGTCAAGTCGCGGGTAACCCACAACTCTACCGAGGCGCCTTCTTGCGGAGTCTTAAGTCTTATCTTTTCGGCTGTGTAGCCGCAGATTGTCTTTGTCTCGCCAGTAAATTCAATATTGGACTGCTGGTCGGCGGCGTTGTTTTTAACGGCATCGTAGGGGTTGTCCATACAGTAGGTGCCCAACCCCAGCATCGACATGTCTATCAGCGAGGTCACCACGCCTTTTTTTGCGTCGACAAAGGTTTTCTGTCCCATGATGGACATCATGCTGCGCTGGCCTCTGGTCTTGAACACGGCGGTAAGCATGCTCGCCGGCATCATATCCATACTCGAGGTTATGGACGGGTCACCCGACAAACTGATGGTGTAGGTTATCACCCCTTCGAAAGTTTTTTTGCCTTTGGCCAAAAGGCTGTTGCAGCCCATACCTATGGCCAACGCCAATACTATTGTCAGTATTTTTTTCATGGTGTGTGGTGTTTTTTCGTTAATCTTCTTTCAGCAACTCCTGAGCTTCGTTGAAACTTTTCATCAGTGCCGAGAATTCCTCTTCGTTGAGCAGGTCGTAGCCTTCGGGCAACATAAAGTCGGTGGCTTTCACCTTGCCTTTGTTTATTTCTGTAGCTTTATACTGTATAGCCTTGCCTTCATCGCCCGATTGTACAAATTCCAGCGGGAAGCCTTTGAGTCCGGTGCAGAGCACAAAGTCGTACTCGGGACCTATTTCGGTGGTGTACCACACGTCGAAACCTCTATCTTTGCCTTCTTCGTTGAAAATATGATATTTGGCTTTCTGGGCTTTGTATCCGAGGATTTCGCGGGTTTCGCCACCCAAATATTCAATGTACATTCCTTTGGTGTCGGGGATAGAGAAGCTGTCGAGCTGTTCCTGCTTCAACTCGTGGCTGGCTATAACCTTTCCGTTGCCTTCATAGTCGGACTCCCACACATCGTTGGTTTGGAAAAAGGCTATTGCTTGGCTCAAGTCCAAAACCGAATACACTTTGCGGCCATTAACAATGGTTTTCATCTGTTCATTGCCGACATAGGCTTTGTCCTGATAAACAAATATTTGGAACGACTTAGTTTGTAGCGGCACGTCCACTTCGCCTACCGATTCGAGTTCGTAGTTTACTATGCCCGCAAATTTGTTCTGGGCGCTTAGAGTGGCTACTGCAAAGGCAAAAAGTGCCAAAAGTGTCATTGTTTTTTTCATGATTCTTTTCTGTTTTGAGGTTTAAAAATATTTTGCAAAGATACTTTTTTTTTCGCAATTAAAACGGATTTGCGGATAAAATATTGTTTTTTAATCCGTATTATTAGTAAAAAAAGTGGTCAACAACATACGGAAAAGAAAAAAAATATCTGTTTTTTTCGTATTTTTGCCGACGATTTCCATGGCCGTTTGCTGCCAAAAAGAAACAAAACGAAATACCGTAAGATGAAATTTTTGTCGAAAAAAAAGAATGCCGCGGGCAAAGAGAAAAAACCGAGGAAACCGCTGTCGAGACGACGGAAGTTTTTCCGCATTTTCCTGCTTTCGGCATTACTTGTAGCGTTGATTTTTACGGTAACGGCCAATATCATCGTCTCCTGCCATTCGTCGGGCCGCTGCTACGACGATGCGGATTCCATACCCCACAACCGCGTGGGGCTGGTGCTCGGCACCTCGCCCAAGACCAAGCGTGGCACCGTTAACCTGTATTTCAAATACCGCATCGAGGCCTGTGCCCAGCTGTACCATAGCGGAAAGATAGAATACATACTTATCAGCGGCGACAACCGACACAAGAACTACAACGAGCCCGCGGCCATGCGCAACGCCCTTATAGAGCAGGGAGTGCCCGACAGCGTTATTGTCCTCGACTACGCTGGGTTCCGCACCTACGACTCCATGGTGCGAGCCAAGAAAGTGTTCGGGCAGGACAGTCTTACAGTCATATCACAGTCGTGGCACAACGAAAGGGCCCTGTACATCGCCCATCGCGTGGGCATCGACGCCGTCGGCTACAACGCCCGCGACGTGGCTTTCCGTAAGACAGCTCTGAAAAACCATATCCGCGAATGGTTTGCACGTGCCAAAATGGTTTTGGACCTTATCTTCCAGCACGACCCCCATTTTCTGGGCGAGCCTATTGAAATATAATCTCGTTTGGAGTAAATCCTTTTTGGTCGTTTTTATTTCTATTCAAGGGATCAAAAATGTTTCTTCTTATAAAAAACTTTGCTTTTTGAGAAAATAGTCATACCTTTGCAGATTGAAAAAAGACTTTTTTCACCGATACAAAACACATACCAATGAGAGTAGTAATACAACGAGTAAAGCAGGCGGCGGTGGCCGTGGAAGGCAAGGAAATCAGCGCCATAGGCCAAGGACTTATGATATTGCTCGGCATCGAGGACTCCGACACACGGGACGACATATTGTGGCTTTGCGCCAAGATTGTGAACCTGCGCATTTTCGACGACGAGCAGGGTGTTATGAACGAATCCATCCTGCAAAAGCCCGACCACGATATTCTGCTGGTGAGCCAGTTCACCCTCTTCGCCTCCACCAAGAAAGGCAACCGTCCGTCGTACATACGTGCCTCCAAGCCCGATTTTGCCGTGCCCATGTACGAGAGTTTCGTGTCCGAACTATCGCAACAGCTTGGCAAAAAGGTGAAAACTGGCGTCTTCGGTGCCAATATGCAGGTGTCGCTTGTAAACGACGGTCCCGTAACCATTTGCATCGACACAAAAAATAAAGAGTGATTTTTTTAGTACTCACACAATAACAAACGAACATCTGCGTTATCTTTACCCATAAAAAAACATACGCCATGAAAAGAATAACTACCTATTTGATGATAGCCATAGCGGCAATGTCGTTGGCAAGTTGCTTATCGAGCAACGAGATGGCTTCGGAATATCTTGAGAAATTCCCCGGGGACAAAGATTTCCCGCAGGTAAAGATTTATGTGTGCCTCCCCACCGAGGTGATACATACCAACCAAACCCTCAATCAGATAGACAATTTCCTATACCTCTCGCCTTCGGTGCAGGATTCTATAATCATTGCCAACACCAAGTTTTTGAACCGGATAGACGACAAAGTATTTTTGCAGCAGTTTACCGACAACCTGCTCTATCACCTGCGTCGCACCGGTGCACAAGTGGAGGCTGTTGCCGACAGAAACGCCATTCCCCGGACCGGCGAAAATTGCTTTGTGCTTAACATACCACAAATCGAAGCCGAAGAGTTTATCAAGAAATCACGTTCCGAATTTGTTGAGAAAAACGGCACTTACTACCACTACGACTATGTCTTGAACGGCTACAGCACCAACGTGTGGTACCTGTTCGGCAACGACACCAACGCCGTTTACTACAAAAACTTCGAGATAATGGACAAATTCAAAGGCCAGGTGGAGGAGGTGAAGAACAAAAAGGCTTCTGTTACGGGCAAATTCAGACGTATAAACATCAACGATGTGTACGAGGATGTGGCCTTTGCAGGCAAACGCACCGCCATTCTCTTTGTGGAGAAAATTGTCAGCGAATATCTCGCCTCTAAAGGACGCGACAACACTTACTACATATACAACCCGATTTACAACGGCCTTGGCGTTGACGCTCTGTCGACACAAGCCGTTAAAAACCGCACCTTCCAGAAGATAAACAACAAGTAACATAAAAGCGACAATAGCTCAGTTGGTAGAGCG
>DBXF01000009.1:100764-114977 GCA_002309295.1 Bacteroidales bacterium UBA1219
GGTTCGAGCCCCGTTTGTCGCTCAAAAAACACGGAATTTCTTCCAACACTTTTTTTAAACAGAAATAAATACTTGCGGCACCGCCGCCTACTCCTTGTTTTCCGTAACTCGAAGAAAAATCAACGCCGTTTGTTGTTTTTTCGCCCAAAAAACCGATTTTTTATCGTACATTTGCAAAACGCAATAAACGCATTTCTTTCTTGTAACATCAATAAAACAAATAAAATACATTCAATCGTCCATGAAAAAGCTCAGCATAATTGCCATAATATTGTCGTTGACCACCCTTTCGTTGCAGGTGTTCATTTTCGCCACCTCGGGTTCCAACGCCACCGAATCGCCCAACCACAAACAAACCAAAAGCACTCCGCTCTGCTCGGCGCCCGACCTCCCCGACTCCATCACCTTTGCCGGCGAAAAAGTGCCTCTCGACGATTTCTACGTTTATGAGTCCCTTGACCGCGAGCTTGTAACCAATATGTACCGTCATTCCGCCACCATTCTGGTAATGAAACGTGCCTACCGCTATTTCCCTGTCATCGAGCCCATACTAAAGAAAAACGGCGTGCCCATGGATTTCAAATACCTGTGCGTTTGCGAAAGCGACCTAACCAACGCCACCTCTCCCGCCAAGGCGCAGGGGTTCTGGCAGTTTATGAAAGCCACCGGCGCCAGCTACGGCCTGGAAATCAACGACGAAATTGATATGCGCAACAACCTTGAGGCTGCTACCGAAGCGGCCTGCAAATACCTCAAGGACCTGAAACGCAGTCTCGGCAGCTGGACCTCGGCGGCGGCAGCGTATAACTGCGGCGAAGGCGGCCTGCGCAAACGTCTCAATGAACAAGGCGTAAATTCGTACTACTGCACCCTGCTCAACAGCGAGACCACACGCTACGTGTACCGCATCCTTTCCTTCAAGATAATAATGGGCAACCCCCAGAAATATGGTTTCTACCTGCGCAACTGCGACATGTACCCCAAGCTGACATACAAAACGGTGGAGCTGAAAGGTCAGAACGTGGACATTGTAGATTTTGCCAAGAAAAACGGCACCAACTACAAAGTGTTCCGCACTCTTAACCCATGGATTTTAGGCAACAAGCTCACCAACAAAGCCAACCGCACCTACACAGTGAAGATTCCCGGCACCGACGGCACCAGCTGGAGCAAAATGCAGAAAAGCGACGACAAAAAGACCGACTTCATCACCAGACTGTAACAATGGACGACTCCACTAACAACGGCAAACTCGAGATACTGGGTGCCCGCGAGCACAACCTGCAAAACATCGACATCGACATACCGCACGGCAAACTGGTGGTTTTCACCGGATTGAGCGGCAGCGGCAAGTCGTCTCTCGCTTTCGACACCATATACTCCGAGGGCCAGCGCCGCTATATGGAGACCTTTTCGGCCTACGCCCGCCAATTTATCGGCAATATGGAACGCCCCGACGTGGACCGCATCAACGGACTGAGTCCCGTCATCGCCATAGAGCAGAAAACCACCAACAAAAACCCGCGTTCCACCGTGGGCACCGTCACCGAGATATACGACTTCATCCGTCTGCTCTACGCCCGCGTCGCCGACGCCTACTCCTACCTTTCGGGCAAAAAGATGGTCCGCTACAGCGAGACACAGATTCTCGACCTGATAAACGAAAACCACAGCGGACAGACCATCTACATCCTCGCCCCGCTGGTGAAACGACGCAAAGGACACTACCGCGAACTGTTCCAGCAGGTGGCCAAAAAAGGATTCCTGCGTGTGCGCGTGGACGGCGAGATAAAGGAGATAACCTACGCCATGCAGCTCGACCGCTACAAAACCCACGACATAGAACTGGTGGTGGACAAAATATTGGTGAGCGGCAAAAAGGAGGACAAACGTCTGCTGGAGTCGGTGCGCACCGCTTTCAAACAAGGCAAAGGCGAGCTGATGGTGCTCAACTGCGACAACGGCGAGATACGTCATTTCAGCAAGATGCTGATGTGTCCCGACACCGGTCTCTCCTACCCCGAACCGGAACCTAACACCTTCTCTTTCAACTCGCCCTACGGCGCCTGCCCCAAATGCAACGGCCTAGGCGAGATTTCGGAGATAGACCTTGCCAAGCTTATCCCCAACCAGAAGAAATCCATACGCGAAGGCGCTTTCGACGTGCTAGGCAAGTACTCGCCCAACAACTTTTTCTACAAACAGCTGGAGATGCTCGGCCGCATTTACGGTTTCAGCATCGACGACCCTGTGGAGAGTTTCTCCGAAAACGCGATGAACGCCATTCTCTACGGCACCACCGAGATACTTGGCGTAAAAGACTCGTCGGTAAGCAGTTACGATGCTTCTGGATTTATTGGCATCACCAACTACATCTCGCAGCTGGCCTCCACCGACGACAGCCCCGCAGGACTGCAGAAATGGGCCAACAGTTTTATGAACACCGTCCCCTGTCCCGAATGCGGCGGCGCACGTCTGAAAAAAGAGTCCCTCTATTTCCGTATCGACGGGAAGAATATAGCCGAGCTGGCCAATATGGACCTCGTTACCCTCTACCGCTGGTTCGACGGACTGGAGGAACGTCTCGACAATCGCCAACGTGCTGTGGGACACGAGATTATCGAAGAGATAAAAAAACGCATCCGCTTTATGCTCGACGTAGGTATTGGCTACCTGTCGCTAAACCGCAGCTCCAAATCGCTGTCGGGCGGCGAGTCGCAGCGCATACGCCTTGCCACGCAGATAGGCTCGCAGCTGGTCAACGTGCTGTACATCCTCGACGAGCCGAGCATAGGCCTGCACCAGCGCGACAACCACAAACTTATCGATGCGCTGAAAAAACTCCGCGACATAGGCAACTCGGTGATAGTAGTGGAACACGACCGCGACATGATCCTCAACGCCGACCACATCATCGACATCGGCCCCGGAGCCGGCATCAACGGCGGCAAGATAATGGCGCAGGGCACCCTCGACGAGATTATGAAATCGCACTCGATGACCTGCGAATACCTCAACGGCACACGCCGTATTGAGATCCCCAAACGCCGCTCCACGGCCAACTGCAAACACCTGATTCTGGAAGGTGCCACAGGAAACAATCTGAAAAACGTCACCCTCGACCTTCCGTTGGGTGTATTTATCTGTGTAACAGGAGTTTCGGGCAGCGGAAAATCGTCCCTCGTAAACGAGACTCTGCACCCGATACTGAACAAATATTTCTACCGTGCAGCCAAACGTCCTCTGCCGTACACCGACATAAAGGGCATCGAAAATATCGACAAGGTGATAGAGGTGGACCAGTCGCCCATTGGCCGCACACCACGCTCCAACCCAGCCACTTACGTGGGCGTTTTCAACGATATACGTATGCTGTTCGCACAACTGCCTTCGGCAAAGATACGCGGCTACAAGCCCGGACGTTTCTCGTTCAACGTGTCGGGCGGACGCTGCGAGGCCTGCAAAGGCGCGGGAGTGCGTACCATAGAGATGAACTTCCTGCCCGACGTGTATGTGGACTGCGAGGTATGTCACGGCAAACGCTACAACCGCGAGACCATCGAGATTCGCTACAAAGGCAAGTCGATAAGCGACGTGCTGGATATGAGCATCAACGAGGCGGTGGAGTTTTTCGAGAACATCCCATCCATTGCCCGCAAGATAGAGACCATCCGCGACGTGGGACTGGGCTACATCACCCTCGGACAGCCCTCCACCACCCTCTCGGGCGGCGAGGCGCAACGTATGAAACTGGCCACCGAACTCTCCAAACGCGACACCGGAAGAACTCTCTACATCCTCGACGAACCCACCACAGGACTGCATTTCGAGGACGTACGGGTGCTGCTCGGAGTGCTTCAGAAACTTGTGGACAAGGGCAACACCGTGCTGGTGATAGAACATAACATGGATGTGATAAAGGTGGCCGACCATATCATCGACATCGGACCGGAAGGCGGCATGGAAGGCGGCAACATAGTGTGCGCCGGCACCCCAGAAGAGGTGGCACAATGCCCCGAAAGCTACACCGGACAGTTTTTGAAAGAAGAGCTGGGAAATTAGTTTGGAGTTTGCAGTTTTGAGTTGGGAGTTTTTTAGTTCGGGACTCGGAAGGAGTTTTGGGTTGGGAGTTAAACAACTAAACAATTCAACGATTCAACATTTTCACGCCTTCACATCTTAACATCTTCACAAATCAGTTCACTGATCACTGATCACAGTTCACTATTTGAAAAAAAATCGTATCTTTGCAAAATCATTAGCAACTTAATAAGCAAAGCGGATGAACACCCACAAAACCCACAAAACCACCGGTTTAGGCAATGCTTCGGCTTTTCGCAAAGCAATTGCCCCGATAATTGCGAAATACGATTTCCGCCAACTGTCCGAGGAGGAAATCGAAGAATTGATACTGAACAACAACAACGCCAGAAAATGGAATAACATCTACGTTGCTGGCAATTTCAACACCTCGCTGCTTTATAACAACTTTTTCGACGGAATTGTCTTCATTGTCGGATTGGAAGAAAAAACGCTGAAATACAACGGATTATCTTATCCTGCAAGCATCACCAACAGCACCATCTCTAACTGTTTTTTGGGCAAAAACGTGTCGCTGCACGGTGTCGGACGCCTGTCGAATTACGTTATCGGCAACGAGTGCATAGTGGCAAACACCAACGAAATTGTTGCCACGGACAATGCCAACTTCGGCTGCGGTGTGGAGATTCAAGCCATGAACGAAGGCGGCAACCGCAATTTTGAAACTTTTCCCGACATACTCCCCGCCGACGCTTACCTTCAATGCAAATATCAGGGCAACAGCAAATTACAAGACGCTTTACGCAAGATAAACCAAAAAGAATGCCAGTCACGTCCCTTATACGGAACAATAGGCTCCCACTGCCTTGTCCGCAATGTTAACTGCATAGAAAACAGCCATTTCGATGAATTCTGCACCATCGAAGGGGCAACCCACATCTCAAACGTCACCGTAAAATCATCGAAAAAAGAGCCGTCGCTTGTAGGCTTTGGAAGCATTGTGGAAGACTCTGTTGTCGGCTATTCGTGCAAAGTGCTGCAAAATAGCATTGTACAAAAAGTCGTGCTTGGCAGCAATGTTACCATAGAGCACGGCGCAAGGGTGATAAACACTATGGTTGGCGACAACTCCACCATTGCCTGCTGCGAAGTGCAGAACTCTATGCTGTTCCCCTCGCACCAACAGCACCACAACAATTCTTTCCTCATCGCCTCTACCTTATTGGGACAGAGCAATATAGCCGCTGGTGCCACCATCGGTTCCAACCACAACAGTCGCACCGCCAACGGCGAGATAGTGGCCGGACGCGGTTTCTGGCCGGGACTCTGCAGCAGTTTCAAACACACAAGCCGTTTCGCATCTTTCGTGCTTGTGGCCAAAGGCGACTATCAGCACGAACTGAACATTCCGCTGCCTTTCTCGCTGGTAAACAACAATTTGCACACCAACGAGCTGGAGATTATGCCCGCTTTCTGGTGGCTTTACAATATGTATGCCCTCGAACGCAACAACTATAAATTCCAACATCGCGACAAACGCGTGGTAAAACGGCAAAATATTGAGACACAGATTTTTGCGCCTGACACCGTGGAAGAGATAATCGTGGCGCGCGCACTGCTCGAGAAATGGGTGGGCCAAGCCGCCACAGAGGGTTTGGAAACACGGATTTCGATTTCCAAACTGATGGAAACAGGCCGCCAGTTGCTCCTTTCGAAGCCAAAAAAGGTGGGTAAACTTGACATCTTTGCCGAAGGCATGGAAAACAGCCATCGCAAAGTGCGGATACTGAAAGCGAAACAAGCCTACGACGCCTACGGTGACATGCTGCTCAACTATGCGGTGCCCACCATTCTGCAATGCCAGAAAAACCACTCGTGGAAATCCGTGTCGCAGCTGCAGCAATCGGGACGTATTAACGAATGGGTGAATCTCGGCGGCCAGCTCTTGGCCCGTCCCGATTTCAACACCCTCTGCAACGACATCGTTTCGGGCAAACTGGATTCGTGGAAAAAGATACACCAACGCTATCAGAAGCTTTGGGAGGAATATCCGCAACAGAAATGCCGCCACGCCCTTGCGGTGCTCGCTCTGCTCAACGGCGAAAAGGAAATTACAAAGAACGACTGGGACGGTTTTTTGAAAAAGTTCCTCGAAATACAGGAATACATCTCATCGCAAACCCTGCTTACCAGCAGCAAAGACTACAAAAATCCCTTCTACTGCTCCACCTACGACACCCACGAGGAGAAGGAAGCCAACCTTTGCCTCCCCTTCAACGACGACATCGTTCTGTCGGCTATCGCACGCTTTCAGGATTATTCAAAAAAAATAGGAAAATAACATAATAAAATCAAAAAATAGCAGTTACCACATTACATTTTTTCCCACCACACCATGCAAAACGTAGAAGTATTAATAGAAAACACCCGCGAGACCATCGCCGTCCCGTGCGGTACACCCATTTTGGACATAGCCAAACAATACCGGCACATAGCACAATATCCAATAATAGGGGCACTGGTAAACAACAAAATAGAAGACCTCAACTACTGCATATACACCCCACGCACGGTGCAATTTTTCGACCTCTCTGACAAAACCTTCGGCTACCGAGTGTATATCCATTCGTTGGCCTTTATGCTCTACAAAGCCGTGCGCGACATCTACCCCAAAGCGCAACTCGATGTGGTACAGTCGCTTACCAACGGCTATTACTGCACCATAACAAATGCCGATGACAACCAAGTGGACATCGCCGCCAACGTGCGTAAACGTATGATGGAACTTGTGGAGGCCGACCTGCCTTTTACAAGTGTTCCCACCAATATGGCTAAAGCTCAGGAGATTATCGACGCCACCGGAAACGAAGAAACCAGCAAACTCCTTGCCAGCGTAAGCCAGCTCTACACCACCATCCAGCGTATCGGTGACACCCCGCACAAAATCAACTGCAAACTCGTTCCCTCCACTTCGTATCTGAAACTGTGGGATTTCCGTATTTTCAGCGACGGATACCTGCTGCAGTTCCCCAATTTCGAAAACCCCTCGTTGCTCAGCCTGTATAAAGAAACGCCTCGTATGTTCAACATTTTCAAGGAACACCACGACTGGCGCAAACTCCTGCACATCTCTTTTGTAAACGACCTCAACAAAGCTGTGCGCGAAGGCAGAGCCGTTGACGTGATACATGTGTCCGAAGCCCTGCACGAAAAGAAATACTCCACCATAGCCGATGCCATACACCAGCGTCGCGACAATGTGAAAGTGGTGCTTTTGGCCGGCCCATCGTCGTCGGGAAAGACCACCTCGTGCCGCCGGCTGGGAGTGCAGCTGTCGGTACTCGGATACGACGTTCAGCAGGTGTCGCTCGACGACTATTTCATCGACCGCGAAAAGACCCCCCGCCAGCCCAACGGCGACTTCGATTTCGAAGCACTCGAAGCATTGAACATCCCTCTGCTCAACGAGCATCTGCTGCAATTGTCGGAAGGCCGCGAAGTGGAGATACCCACCTACAATTTCATCAAAGGAAAAAGCGAATTCCTTGGCAAAAAAATTAAACTGGGCAAAAACAGCATACTTATCATGGAAGGCATCCACGCCCTTAACCCCAAACTCACCGAGCAGGTGCCCGACGAAATCAAATTTAAAGTGGCCGTTTCGCCTTTCACACAAATATCCATCGACAACCAAAACCTGATACACACCTCCGACAACCGTATGATACGCCGCATTGTGCGCGACTACAATTTCCGAGGCTACTCGGCATACGAAACCCTCAAGCGCTGGAGCAGCGTGCGCGACGGCGAACGCAAACACATCTTCCCCTACCAGGAAAACGCCGACATTTTCTTCAACTCTGGTCTGCTTTACGAACTCGGTGTGCTAAAAACCTACGCCGAACCTCTACTGGAACGAGTGCCACAAGACAAACCCGAATACGCTGAGGCTCATCGTCTTAAAAACTTTCTCGCACTTTTCGAACCTATCTCGCCAAAACACATACCCCCAACATCCATCATGCGCGAATTCCTCGGCGACAGCAGTTTTGAATATTAAACTTGAAACGAAAAATATGTAAAAAACAACTCGAAAAAGTTCTTCCCTGCACTGCATAACACGCTTCCCGATGTATGAAACAGCCACAAAAAGTTAATTTTGTACAACAACACACATATTTCATACATTTTACAACTTTTGATGACGAAACAGCAAATTTTTGTCGTATCTTTGCAAAATCAAATTAGAAAACAAATAAATTATTAACCCTAAAAAAATCAACATTATGGACAAAACAAAAATCATCATCGCAGCAATCCTCGGTGTGTGCTTCACACTGGCTTTCGTGTTTATGGGACGCTACATCTATCAATCACGACAAGTGGACAAAACAGTATCCGTTATCGGCTTGGCCGAAGAGGACTTCACCTCCGACCTCATCGTGTGGGATCTCTCGTTCAGCTCACAGGACATGAACCAAAAAACAGCCTACGCCGCGGTTAAAAACCAATCCAAAATTGTGAAGGAATTCCTCACATCCAAAGGCATCGATGCTAAAGAGACCCTTTTCAAAGCCATCAACACCAGCAAAGAGTACGACTACTACTACGACAAGGAAGCTGAACGCTCGTTCTCCAAATTTGCAGGCTACAAAATCACCCAAAGCGTGCGCATAGAATCCAACGACGTGGAGAAAGTGGAAGAGGCCTACCTCGAAATCTCCGAGCTTCTCGACAAAGGCGTGGACGTTGACGCCAGCAGCCCCGACTACTACTACACAAAACTCTCCGACCTTAAGATAGAGATGCTTGCCAAGGCATCCGAAGACGCCAGAACCCGCGCCGAAACCATTGTGAAAAACGCCGGCGGTAAAATCAAAGGTCTGCAGTCGGCCAACATGGGCGTGTTTCAGATAACAGCTCCCAACTCCTCCGACGAGGACTACAGCTGGGGCGGCACTTTCAACACAAGCTCCAAGGCAAAACGCGCAAGCATCAACATGCGTCTTACCTATCTGTTGAAATAAACTGCTGATAATCAAAAACCAAGATATTTTTTCATAAAAAAGACACTTTGCATACTTTTGTTTGGAAAAAATATTGTATCTTTGTGGAAAGATTTGAAAAAAGCATAGAATCGTAAATAATTAAAAACGTAATAATTAGAAGTAATATGGAGATTATAGGAAAATTGATGCAGATTTTGCCCAAACAAAGCGGCGAAAGTGCAAGAGGCACATGGGTTAGAGGCGGTTTTGTGATTGAAACACAGGAACAGTTCCCAAAAATGGTGGCTTTCACCATGTTCGGTGAGGACAGAGCTGCCATGATAGAAGGAATACCTATCGGCACACAGATCAACGTGCATTTCTCGCCCGAATCGCGCGAGTTCCAAGGACGCTGGTACACCGACCTGCGCTGTTTCAGAGTTGACACTTTTGTTCCGGCACAACAAGCCCCGGGTTTTCAGCAACCCGCAGCAGCACCGGCACCGATGGCTCCTCAGCAGCCCGCACAGGCAGCTCCCGACTTTGCCACGGCACCGCAACAGCAAGCTCCGGCAGCCGACACACAAATGGCTGTGGACGACGACCTGCCTTTCTAACAGAGACAGAATTTTTCTGATAGATAAAAAAACACCCCTTTTTCGGGGTGTTTTTTTTGTTGGTGGCCGACAATATAATAGAACATTTTTCCAATCCGCAAAGTAATAAACCCAGCCCGCTTTCGTTATAAATATGATGTCAAGTAGGTTATTATATACAAGCGGGATTACAAATCCCTATACTAAAGCGTGTCGGATTACAAATCCGACACGACGGGTGAAAAAAAACAACATTAAGGCAATTGCTTTGTTAGTATTTATACTAATGGCATTTTCTATCAATGCACAAAAGCAAATAACATTTAAGCATATAGGTTGGACAGACAAACCTATGATAACTATTGAGATATATCCATCACAAACCGATAGGGATAGTTTAAGTGATAAAGAACATTTGACCCATCAGTATTTTGTAAAGGAAAGTCTGTTTGACTCTTTGTATTATTATATCAAAAATAACAAAATAAAACCTTTATCTAAGAGTGAAGTGAAAAACGATTTTGGAGAATATTCATTGTCTTATATATACGAAACAGAATCTTATGAGATAATAGTTTCGTGGGAAGATGCGATATTGTTTTTTGAAGGAATGTTGCCGATGATAAAAAATATTAGTTTTATTTTTGATGGTCATAAGTATAAAGATAATTGTTTTTTATATTATGACATAGAAGAAAAGATTTTAAGTAGAATAAAAGGTTGTCACCGTTATCAAATAGAAAAGGATTAAAAAAATCAACTCAAAGTTCAAGGTGAAGCAACAATTACATGCCAAACACATACGCCACATATAACCCCTGCAACCCCACTGGCAACAGCCCCAACCAAACGATTTTTGCAAAAAATCGGTGGCGCGGTGGGCCGAACATTTTTCCAATCCGCAAAGTAATAAACCCAGCCCACTGCCGTTATAAATATGATGCCAAGTAGGTTATTAAATACAAGCGGGATTACAAATCCCTATACTAAAGTGTGTCGGATTTTTATGGTTCTACGCTTCGCTATCGAAAAGTCCACTGGACTTTCCTTCACCTTCGGCTCATTGCCATTGGCAATAAATCCGACACGACGGAAAAAGCTTGTCAAATAAGAAATAAAATCGTAACTTTGCAGTGACGTTTTGTTCGCTTTTTGTTCACCAGACTTCGCAAAAAAACGAATATAATGACTATGAAATCAAAAATAATGTAAAATTAGAAGTCCCCTTAAATTTTAAAATAGATATAATGAGAAAAATACCTGTATTTATCGCTTTTATGCTATTAACTAGAGGCTTATTTGCCCAGAACAGATACAACCAAATCGATTCAAATGGTCTTAAACAAGGACTTTGGGTATCAGACTATCCAGCAGAACGTGTGGAAACGAATTATTATAATGGCCAACGTCATGGTATCTGTGTGGCTTATTCTCGAATGAGCAATAAAATATCTTCAATAGGTGAGTTTAGAAACAATGTTATGTCAGGAACTTGGTATATGTTTGACGATTATGGGATATTGTTGTATAAAGTTGTGGACATTGTTGAAAATAAAGATAATTATTCTTTCGCAGACGGAACACATTATTATGGTGGAAAGCCAAAACACAAGGCACATTTCGTTAATTATTATCCCAATGGAAATGTTGAATCGGAAGGCACAATTCTTTTCAGCGATTCTTTTGAATCAGAAAGCAGTCAATACGGCATGTGGAATTATTATGATGACAAAGGTAATCTGATAAAATCTGAGGAGATAAAGGGCGTGAAGAGAGTTATGGAGAAATAACACCTTTATAGTATGAAATAAATCCGACACGACGGGAAAATATTAGTTATTAAGTTATGAAAAAAAAATGTAATTATTTTGTTTATCTAATTCTGTTCGTTTGTCTAACCCTCTCGTACAAAAGTGTTTTATGTCAATCTATCCTTCCCAAAATATTACACATGGACAATATTGGCATTAATGACACCCTTTTCACACAAAATCTGCATTATAGCATTTACAAATTGGCCGATCTATATGAATACTATTATATACAGTACCCCTCTGTTGGTATGGATTTCCAAAAGATACCCATGTATGCCACGGATGATATACCGGAAATATACAAATGCTATCTAACGGAACATGCATCAATGTTCACATTTAAGGTTTCCAAAGGTTCAATTGATGATACTTTATTTTCATATTATAATGGAGAATTTTTTGGATATTACTTTATGATTCCATATTGGAAATCACCCCATGACAACAATGGAAATGCCTCTTTGTATCCAGAATCGTTTTTTTATGATACGAATAAAAAAAGAATGTTTCTTTCGGATAGTCTGAGTTATAGTTTACAATTACAGATTAACCAAGTGCTGAAAGAAAATTATTTAAAAGCAAAAGAAAATGACAAGACTGAATCAATCTCAAATTATAGATATGTATTTTTTGAATATGATTATGGAGAAAAGCCCCATCTCATAGATTCGGGAATAAATGCAACCACATGTATTAATTTGAGTTCTGAATACATAAAAGAATTTCAGCATGTACTAAAAGATTTTTGTGAAAAGAACAATTGTAGCAGAATAAGGTTCTCCTGTCGTGTGCCTATTTGTGATTAAAGCTCATAGATAGCAGATAATCAGAACATAGTCGCAAATATGAAATCAACTCGTAAAATACTAGCACATTCCGCCCACCGCCTCGACAGCGTGATTTACAGCGACAGCACCCTGCCCACCGTTTACCGATACGACTATGCCGGACGCGTGGCGACGGTGCTGGATGAGAGTGGCCGCATGGACTACCGCTACGGCAATGCCCCCAACGAATAACTTTACCGCTTTGGTGCGGAAAATACTAACGTTAAATATTAATAGTATGACAAATATAGTTTGTTTTGTGGTTTATATTACCACTCTAATATGTCTGTCTTTTGCACAAAATACAGATACTAATAGTATGTGTGAGGCGTGTAAAATAGTCCATATTGATTCCGTTGGCAATTACTATGTTTTATATGCTAAAAAAACTGATAATAAATATAAAATATTAGTGAAGAAAAAAAACAACAATTGTAGAAATGTTGTAATAGGTCAATTTTATAATATTGTTTTGTCCCCACCATTTATCGAAACAATCAGTTGTTATCACAACAACATCACTCATCTTGAAACTGGCGAAGTGATAATAGAAAAAGGATGGGGGAGACTATATTTTGGGTTCAACATAGAGGGGCTATGTTATAAAGATATGACACTTGCCGCTGTTAATGATTCTTTGCAAGAAGAAATAGAAAAATTGCAAAACACCTCTAATAGTAATCAAACCCAAAAGGGGAAAAAAAGAAAAAAAACGGACAAACACGGTTGGTCCAAATTGTCAAAAGAAGAAATGATAAAGAGAGATACCATGACATATTATTATGAAACAAATCCATTGATTGAAGAATAATTTTGACTTTTATCTCAGTAAAAATAAGCTATGACAAATTTTCCCAATACAAGGTATCCCCACTTCTCCATCACCGAGGAGCTCTACCACTTTGGCGCGGACGGCTATTTGCCTTTCTAACAGAGACAGAATTTTTCCAATAGATAAAAAAACACCCCTTCTTCGGGGTGTTTTTTTGTTTTTGTCCCTGCTCAAACTCATTTTCGCAGTTCCCAGAACGCCACCGCCGATGCCGCCGCCACGTTCAGCGAGTCCACCTCGCGGCTCATGGGTATTTTTACCACATAATCCGCCTGTCGCAGCACTTCCATAGAAAGACCGTCGCCCTCCGAGCCAAGGACCAAGGCAAGTTTCTCGCAACGTTTCAGCTCGGAGCTGTCCAAAGGAATGGATTTATCAGCAAGGGCAAGGGCGGCAATGGCGAAACCCTCCTGCTTGAGCTCGTCGTAAGAGTCGATAAAAGACCACGGCACCTGAAAAACAGTGCCCATACTTACGCGGCAGGCGCGGCGCACAAGAGGGTCGCAGCACGAGCGCGTTAGCAGCACCGCGTCGATACCCAAGGCTGCAGCCGAACGGAAAATAGCACCAACGTTCTCGGAACTGGCCAAAGTGTCGAGCACCGCCACACGACGTGCATCTTTCAGCACTTCGCTTACCGACGGCAATGTAGGGCGACGCATGGCACTCAATATACCGCGGCTGAGGTCGTATCCCGTAAGCTGGCGCAAAACTTCTCGCGAAGAAGTGTAAACGGGCACCGAGGGCTGCAATTCGGCCATCTGGGTGTCCAGAAACTTGTCCTCGCACAAAAACGACACAGGCTCCAGTCCATGTTCCAATGCAATGCGTATAACCTTGATACTCTCGCAGATAAAAATGCCCTCCTCGGGGTGCAGACGGTTTTTCAGCTGTGCCTCGGTCAAACTGCGGTATGGCGCAAGTTCCTCGCAATCAATATTTTTTATCTCAATAACATTCATCGAAACCAAATTTCGTTGCAGTAGTTACTTTTCGAAACAGCTTTGCAAAAATACGCAAAAAATTTGATTTTACTGGGATGCGAACAAGAATATCCATGGCATTATTGCAAACGTTGTCCTTTTAAAAAAAGGCGTATAGGTCAAATTGCAGGA
>DBXF01000040.1:0-18177 GCA_002309295.1 Bacteroidales bacterium UBA1219
TTATCCTGCAATTTGACCTATAGACCAAAATATGGATGTGGTCGCTGACGCCGCCAATAGCGTAAACCTTGTGTCCACGGTTGTTTATCAAACCGATAATGTATTGGTATAATTCTTGTTTCCACGGTTTGTCGATGGCTGCTGCACGGTATTTTACCGCAAAAACTAAGTGGATGAATAATTGACTATAAGTGTTTGCCATGATACAAAGAGTTTTGTTTAGAGATAACCCCTACGGGGTAATTGTTACTAAGAGATAACCCCCTACGGGGAAAGCTCCGAGTTCAGACTTCAGACCTCAGAGATTCCGAGTTCCGAGTTCCGAGTTCCTACCTCCGAGTTATCACGGCATTTTCCGTAATCTGACTTCTATATCAGTGTCGCTCAAAAGGTTGGGCAACTGTGCTATGTCCGTATCTGTGTAGTGGTAGGGGTAGAGGATAGCGGGGGCGATGGCACGGGCGAGGTTGGCGGCCTGTTGCAACGTCATGGTATATGGCTGGTTTACAGGTAGAAAGGCGATGCTGATGTCTTTTATTGCGTAGGCATCAGTGGTATCCTCGGTGTCGCCGGCAATGTAAATCCTGGTGCCTCCGATGGTTAGGATGTAGCCGTTGTCCCTGTCCTTGGGGTGGAACTGCAGATGTCCTTCGGTTATGTTGTATGCCGGCACGGCTTCAATGTTTATTTCTCCTTCGAACAGACTGATGCTCTGGCCGTTGCGCAAGGCCGTGGCGTCGGCGATTTGCTGTGCCGAGGTCTCGTTGCATACAATCACGGTGTTGTCCTGACAAATGGCCTCGATGGCATCGCAGTCAAGGTGGTCGTAGTGGTCGTGGGAGACGAGGATTAGGTCGGCTTGGGGCAGTTTCTCGAAGTCGATACGGAAACCTTCGAACTCCGCCACGGGATCGGAGTAGATGACCTTGCCGTCGTATTCGAATAGGAGGGAGGCGTGACGCAAAAAGGTGATTGTCAAATTTTTGCCGTTTTTCAGTTGGATAGTGTCCTTTTCGAAGGACGGTTTCTTTGAAAAGATGTTCAACATAATAATTTGGTTTATAGTGGTTTAAATATTTCCGACGGTAATCTGTACAAACTCATCGGTTTTGAAGTGTTTCGTCGCCAGCGCCATAATCTCCTCTGCTGTAGTGCTTTCGATGGCGTTGAGGTAGTTCTTGGTGAAAGTGTCGTCGCAGTGCGAGGTGAAGAAGGTGCGTTGCCGTTCGAGTAGCTCGTAAACGCCGTCAACGTTGCGCATAAAATCGCCTACCATATAACTCTTGGCGCGTTGCAGCTCGTCGTAGGGCACGGGCTCGGACTGCAGTCGCCGTATCTCGTTAAAAATTTCATCCACAGCCGCTTGCGTGACATCGGTGCCGACTTCGGTAGAGATTACCATATAGATGGCGTTGCGTTCCACCTGGATGGAGGAAAAAATACCGTAGCAGTAGCCTTTGTCCTCGCGCACGTTCATCATCAGGCGGGAGCCGAAATAACCGCCTAGCAAGTTGTTGGCAACCATTAGTTTAGCGAATTCCATCGAATCCCACGGCAGGTTAATTATTTTGCCGATGCGTATCGAGGTCTGCACCGCCGCAGGCATATTGATGCTTTTGATAACAGACTGAATTGCAGGTGCTTTTGGCTCGATGGGGGTAAAGGTTTTGTCGAAAACTATGTTGCCGAAGGTTCGGTTAAGGGATTCAATGTTGTCCGGAGTGATGTTGCCGGCAAGGAAAAACCTGCAGTTGTCCCAGCTGTAGAACTGTTTGTGGAAAGCTCGCACATCGTCAATGTTGATGTTGTCGAAATCGTCGGGCGAGAGGTATTTGCTAAACGGACCCTCGTTGCCGAACAGCTCTTTAATGCAGTTTACCGAAGCAATGTATGAGGTCTTTTGTTGCTGTTTTTCAAACTCTTGCCGTTTTTTATTCAAGTAAAGGTCAAACTCCTCTTTTGGGAAAGTGGGGCAGATGAAAATCTCCTTCAGCAGTGGCAGAAACTCGTCCAAGTATTTGTTTTGCAAATAGATAGAAAAGCCAGTGTTGAGGCTGTCGAGGGTGCGTTCTATGGTTATTCCTCTGAAATTCAGAAAATTGGCAATCTCTTTGGCCGTGTGTCCGGTTGTGCCTTCGGTGATGAGGGCCATGGCGGCAATTGCCGTAAGCGGGTTGTCGGTGTAGGCTTTGCCGGCCTCGAAAACCACGTCCAGACGCATGATTTCCACGGCGTTGGAAGTGAAAACATCGAGCTGAATGCCGTTTTTGAGATAGTGTGTGACAGGTCTTAACGCCTCTATATCAATGTCTTGGGCGCTGATTTGGCTTGAGACTGGATTCTGTCTGCGGTCGGGATTGTCCATATCGTTTAGAAAATAACTGTTAGTTTAGCGTTTATTTGTCGGGCGGTGAGGTAGTTAGGCACGCCGTAGTATTTGTTGTCGTAGTCGGCAACCCAGAGGTAGGAGACCACGTTTTTGTAGTTGAACAGGTTGAAAACGTCAACGCTAACAACCACGTCGTCAATCTTTTGCAGCCATTTGGCGTTTTTCAGCTTGCCTATCTTTTTCAGATGCACCGAGTTGCCCCAGTCCACACGGAAATAGGAGGGCAGGCGGTGCGTTACGCTGAAGTCGGTCTGGAAGGGTTTTGTGAACGGAAATCCCGTGCCATACACGAAATTGAGGCTCATCTGCCACCACGGCAGGCTTGGCAGGTAGTCTTGGAAAAAGAGTTTGAACGAAAGGCGTTGGTCGGTAGGACGGGCCTGCCATCCGCCCCACGTCTGTGTCTCGTTGTCGAATAGTTTTTCCTGTGTCTGCATCAGCGAGAGGCTTGCCCACGACTCGATGCCTTCCACAAATTCGCCGTTGAGGCGCAGGCTGACACCTGTGGCGTAGCCAACGGCGTCGTTGTTGGCCAGATAGCGTATGCGCAGGTTGTCGATCTGATAGGGGATAAGGTCAGTTATGTACTTATAATAGATGTCGGCGGTGAATTTGAAAGGCTTGTCCCACAGCCGCAGGTTCCAGTCGAGGGTGCCGCTTACCTGATACGATTTCTGCGATTTGATGTCGGGGTTTAGACTGCCGTCGGGACGGCGGTATTCGCGGTAGAAAGGCGATTGGTTGTACATTCCTCCGGCAAGGCGGAAAAGCATGTCCTGTTTCCAGTTGGGCTTGAAGTTGAGACTCAGTCGCGGACTGGCGAAAAACTCGTCGTTGTAGCTCCAGTATTGTCCTCGGACACCTGCCAGCAGCGACAGTTTATTCTTTCCGAGGTCGAAATCCCAACTGCGTTGAACATAGGCCGAAAGGCGGTTGTTGTTGAGGTCGTTCTGCGAATGTGCAAAGTTTTGCAGATATGGTGCGTGAGGAATATTGGCGGAATCGCCGGGGATGTCTTCTATAGTGGGTATTGTGTAGTCGGCGGAGTCTATCAGTTTCCATTCGCGTATTTTGTCGTTGATGGCCTCGTGTTGAGCCTTGGCGCCGAACTCCCAGCGTCCGTTTCCGGCAAGGTAAAGACCTTTGATTTCGGTGCTTGTAACGCCTGTGGTAAGGAAATTGCGTGCGTGTTCGAGGTAGGTGCCGATGCCGCGGTCGAAAAGTTCGTTTTCACCGATAACCGAGCCGACGTTGAGTTCGTAAAGCCAATACTGTCCCTGTATGTCGTAAACTTCGCTCTCCTTGTTGTTGTATGCCGAAGTTATCCATTTGAACGACAGTTTGTTGGTAGGACGATAGTCGAGCGTTACGGCGCCCAGCAGAGTGCGATACTGGTCTATCTCCTGTCCGTCGAAATAAACACGCAACTGCATGGATTCGAAGAAATTGCCGAAATTGGTGGTCTGACTTTCGGGAATGAGGCCGTATCTGTTTTGGGAATAGATGCCCAAAAACGACAACGACAGTTTTTTGCTTATCTCGTAGTTTATAATGGCTTGGAAATCGGTATATGCTGAGGTGTAGGCGCCCTCGGTGTCGAGGGATTTGAAAAGGTATTTGTTGGAATGGCGGCGGAAGCCGAGGGTTACGGTAAAACGGTCGTTCACAGCACTTTCCACATGCGCAGAGCCGCCCAACATGCTTATCGAAGCCTGTCCGGCCAGTTTATCCACAGGGCGGCGGTAGGTGATGTCGAGCACCGATGACATCTTGTCGCCGTATTTGGCATCGAAACCGCCGGGCGAAAACTGAATGTTGCTCACCATGTCGGGATTGATGATGCTAAGACCTTCTTGCTGTCCCGAACGTACGAGGAAGGGACGGTAGATCTCCACATCGTTGATATACACGAGGTTTTCGTCGAAACTGCCGCCGCGCACCGAGTACTGCGAGCTCATCTCGTTGTTGGAACTTACGTCGGCAAGGGTTTTGATAAGGCTCTCCACGGTGGCGGCAGGTCCCACGACGTCGCCGATTTTTTCTATCTTTATTGGCGTGAAAGTGGTGTTGCGAGTGCGTTCTTCGCGCACAGTAACCTGTTCGAGGGTGGTCGACGAGGGCGAAAGTTGACAGTTGATTTCCTGTTTTGTATTACCGTTTGTGGTGAAGGTGAAATCCTGACTTTCGCATCCTGTAAAGGAAAAGCGGATGGTTACCTGACCGTTTTTGGGTATTTTCAAACTATATTTGCCGTGTTTGTCGGTAATGGTGCCGATGGGTTTTGCGTTGTTCAGAAGGCTTACAGACACGTATTCCATTGGGGCATTGTCCTTGTCGGTAACGGTGCCGAAAACGAGGTTGCTTTGAGCAAACAGGCTATTGCCAGATGCCAAGAGTAGCAAAAGTGCTGTGATACAATATTTTAAAACGTTTTTTGTCAAAGTCTGCTGTTGTTGCGAAAATATAATAACGCATTTCCGTAGAAAAAAGTATTTATAAAAGCGTTTTGGTGTATTTTTTTCGTAATTACTGCAAATAAAAAAGGGCATCTCGATAGATGCCCTTAGTATATCGTTTGTGTCTGTGTTTTACCATTCTATGCCAAAGCGCAACGATACGGTGGAGATGTTTTTGTAGTTTTCGATGGTTGAATAAACGCCCGATACATCGTCGTAATGATATTGTTCTTCTTTAAGGTTGGAGTAGAAAGTTCCAGTAACCATCACTGTTACGGCAAAATCCCTGCGTGAGCCGAAACGCACGCCAAAACCGAGGTCGCCGTATGTGCCATGGTAGCTGCCGACGTATGAGCCGAGACGCATCTTTAAAATAGGAGAAATGTTTTTGTTGTTCAAAAACAGATAGTTGACATTGGCGTAGAAGGGTACAATCACTTCGCTGGAGCTGTTGCCTTCGATGTCGCAGAAATCCAGTTCCATACCAACTCCCACGTATGTGTGGCCGTTGAAATAAAAGCCGTGGGTGGTGGAAACTCCTGTTGTATAATTGCCCCCGTTGGCTACTTGGAATCCGGAGTTCATCTCCAGAAAACCTTGGTAGCCGTGAGGCATCCACACATTCTTATTTTCTTGTGCAAAAGCCATTGCCGACACCGTCAGCAATAAGGCGATGAAAAGACTTGTTTTTTTCATGTTATGGTCGTTTTTTTGTGAATATTCTATTTGTTTTGATTTGAAATGCAAAGTTACGAAAAAAAAACGAGAAACAACTGTTTTTATTGTGTGGGATATGCAATCAAGTGTTTTTTTGTAAGAAATTAAAAAAAAGGTTCCTTCGGTGGAACCTTTTCTATATCATCGAAAAACGAATGTATTACCATTCGATGCCAAAGCGCAGCGAAACAGTGGAGATGTTTTTGCCATCGACATCTACATAGGAGCTTGGGTATTCGGCTGTATGCATGCGATTGTCTTTGATGTTGGAATAGAATGTGCCAGTAACCATCACTGTTACAGCGAAATCCCTTCGTGAGCCGAAACGCACGCCAATGCCAAGATCGCCGTAGGTGCCGTTGAAACTGCCTACGTATGAGCCCATGCGCAGTTTTACAACAGGCGAAACGTTTTTGTTGTTCAAAAACAAATAGTTAACATTGGCAAAGAAAGGTACAATCACTTCGCTGGAGCTGTTGCCTTCGACGTCGCAGAAATCCAGTCCCATACCTATGCCGACGTAAGTGTGGCCGTTGAAATAAAAGCCGTGGGTGGTGGAAACGCCCGTGGTGGAGTTGCCGCTGTTGGCCACCTGGAATCCAGAATTCATCTCAAGAAAACCTTGGTAGCCGCTGGGAGTCCATACGTTTTCATTTTGTGCAAAAGCCATTGCCGACACCGTCAGCATAAAGGCTATAAAAAGACTTGTTCTTTTCATATCATTTTTTTGTTTGTGAATATTCTATTTTAATTCAAAATGCAAAATTACGAAAAAAAAACGAAAAAATAAAACAATTTGTAATGATTAACCAAAAAAGAGTCACTTTCACACTTTTTTTTCATATCTTTGCACCGAATTATTAACTAAAGTACAGAAAAAAGTGGTTGAGCCGATATAGGCGGAATGCTGCTAAAAACCTGAGGAAACATGTTTGGATTAGGAATGCAAGAGATACTGATCATCGCNNCAAAATTACGAAAAAAAAACGAAAAATACCTGCTTTTATAGTCAATTCTATTCATCTATATTGTAACTTGATGCAAAAAATAATATTATTATATAAAAAAATCTTTTTCAATTTATTGAAAATCATGTAATTGTATATTTTTTTGTGTTTTTTTTGTGAGTTTGGAAAAAAAAAGTTAAATTTGCAGGTGCTTTTCTATTTTCAAGTACGAAATAAAATATAGTATAAATAATAAAAATCAAGTTTTATGAAAAAAACATTATTAACTCTTATTGCGGCAATTGCTATTGGCAGTGTTGCAATGGCTCAGTTTAACACTTTTACGGTGGAAAACGCAATTCCCGATCTCAGCGCCAAAAGTTCACGTACTTTCACTAGGCAGTGGGTTAACATCGGAACTCCGTTTGTAGCTACCGATGTTTACGGCAACACTGTGAGACTGCAGGATTATCTTGATTCTGGCAAGTTTGTCGTTATCGACTATTCATGCACTTGGTGCGGCCCTTGCTGGAACCTGCACACTTCGGGAATGCTTGAGCAAATCGATGCTTTGCAGGATTTCCAAGTGATTTGGGTAGAATGTGAATCGTCAAACACCACCCAGCAGATTTTCGGACCTCGAGGCGGTAGCGGCTAGNNACGCCAGCCAAACACAAGGCGACTGGACACATAATGCAAATGGCGACAGCATCACTTATCCCATCATCGACGACGATGCCAACCGTACCTGTCTGCGCACCTGCGCCCAGTTGTACGCGGGTTCGGTTCCTACACTGATGCTCGTAACCCCTTATGGCCAGTATGTCAACCTGTCGGGTTATTTTAGCTACCAGCAAGTTTCCCAGTCAATCAACAACATACGTTCTATAGCCAACAGCTCGCCCCGTCCGGGAAGCGCTCCCCAGTGCAAGATTGATGGTGCTGCTAACGCTATAACAGGAAGCCAAACTAATTTAAAAGCTCTTGTAAACACTGTAGATCCTGTAACAATCAGCTGGACATTTGACGGCGGCACTCCCGCCACAGCCACAGGCGAAAATGTTTCTACAACTTTCAACACCGACGGAACTCACCGTGTTATTCTTACAGTAACCAACACCAACGGCACCGACTACGACACCTTAAATATCACATCGCGCACACTGCCTCCCAATGTGATTTCGTACACCTATGGCGCTACCAATACCGGCAACGTAGGCAACAGCTCTTCGGCATCGCGTACTTGGGCTGTTTCGTTCCCGCCGGAAAACCTTTCCAATTTCCCGCAGTTGCACCATGTGGAAATGTGGATAAATGGTTCTTCTTACCCTGCAGCATATAAGATGAAAGTGTATACCGGCTCTGCCACAGAACCTCAGACACAAGTGGGCGAGGTAACTGTAAACGTAACATCGTCCATGGGCAATGGCTACGTAAGTTTCACTCCAGCAAGTCCCATTACTGTTGACCAAACTAAAACACTTTGGGTGGTTATGAACGCCACATCCACAAGACCTATAGCAGCTTGTGTTTATAGCGGCAATCCCAATAGCGACTGGCTGTTGAACAATAACGCTTGGCAACACGGCACAGAACTTGGCTTGAACTGCAGCTGGATGATAAACGCCTTCTCAAGCCCCAACGGTATCAGCTTGGCTTCGGACAACGAAGTGAGATTGTTCCCCAACCCAGCCACCGACAATGTGACAATCATGGCCGACGGCGTGCGCTATGTTGATGTTATCGACATGAACGGCACCACCGTGATGAAAGTGAACGACGCCAAAACCATCAACATCGAAAACCTTAGCAGCGGTGTTTATGTATTCCGCGTGGTTACCGACAACGGTGTGGCAATGAGAAAAGTTGTTAAGAAATAACATTTCAAGTTCCATAAAACAAAGAATGCGGGTGTCCCCAACGGGCATCCGCTTTTTTTGTGATTCGGAAAACACACTTTTTTCATTAATTTAAAATAAAATCGTATTTTTGCAAAACGGAATAATGATGTTTTACCGATGAAAAAACTGCTTGTATTCGTAATTCTGTGCTTTTTCGCACTGGCAGCCAACGCCCAGCAATTTGTCGATTTGGGGTTGCCGAGCGGCACATTGTGGAAAAACGTCAACGAGACCAATTCCAACGACAGCAGCAAATTCTTCACTTATGATGAAGCCGTGAAAAATTTCGGTCAACAATTGCCTACCAAGGAACAGTGGGAGGAACTGAAAACATACTGCGATTGGGCGTGGTTGGGCGGCGGCTGGTTGGTAAGCTGTGGTAATGGTAATTCCATTTATCTGCCGTCGCTCGGATTCCGCTATTGCGACGGACATTTGTACGGTCACGGTTTCTTTACTGGCTATTGGACCAGTGCCCAAAGTGATTCGGAAAACGCCTATGCTTTCTGTTACTATGATGAGGTGTTGGAGATGGCAAACTGTTATTTAAGGTGCTATGGTTTTCCTGTTCGACTGGTTTCGAATGAGTGAAAATTTTTCCCGTCAAATAATAAATCCGAAAAAACGACGTTTCACCAATATTAAAACGCGTTTTTTTGAAAAGACTATACCTATTTATATTAACGGCCATTTTGGCATCGAACACGGCGACGGCCCAGATTGCGGGCAACACCGTGCTTTCGGCGCTTAACCTCGCACCCAACGCGCGTGTGGCGGGAATCGGTTTCAACTACCTGCCCGTGGCCGACAACGATATAAATGTGGCTTTCGGCAATCCGTCGTTTATCAACGCAAGTCTGCACAACGCCCTCAGCATCAATTATATAAACCATTTCGCGGGTACCAACTACGGCTCGGTGGCTTACGGCCGCACTTTCGACAAGTTCGGCAGTTATGTGTTTGGTATGCAGTATGTCAATTACGGCAAATTCACCCGCTACGACGAGGCTGAGGTGGAGGACGGCACGTTCCACGCCGCCGACTACGTGTTCCACATCGGGTGGGGCAGGACGTTGGACTCCAATTTCTCCATCGGCGTGAATTTCCGTCCGGTGCTTTCGCAATACGACTACTACACGGCCCTGGCGCTGTCGTTCGACATTGCGGGCTCGTATGTGAACAACTCCAAGTCGTTCGCCTCCACGCTGATGGCGCGTAACGTCGGTGCGCAGATTGTTACGTTCGGCGGCAAACGCGAGAAGTTGCCTTTTGAGCTGTCGGCGGCATTGTCGTACAAACTGCAAAAAGCGCCGTTCCGTTTTTATCTGTCGGCCAACGAGTTGCAACGCTGGAACCTTCGCTACAGCGACACCCTCAACCCGACATACACCGTGGACCCCTTCACCGGCGAACGTACCGACGAGAAAGCTTTTAAAGGCGTCATCGACAACCTGTTCCGCCATTTCGACGTGGCCGTGGAATTCTGTCCGGGCAACGTTTTCAATATCTGGCTGGGCTACAGCTACCGTCAGAGCAAGGAGATGCAGACCTCCGACATCACCAATATGAGCGGCTTTTCGTATGGCGTGGGACTGCGCGTGAAACGCATCAACATAGGCTATGCGCGCAACAACTACCACCTCGGTCAGGCTCCGAACACCATCTCCGTTTCCACCAACCTTGAGCGTTTTTTCAAAAAATAATGTCCCGAACCAAAACACAACGTATCGAGCTGCTGGCTCCGGCCAAAAATCTGCAGTTTGGCAAAGAGGCCATAAACCATGGCGCGGATGCCGTGTATATCGGCGCTCCGGCCTTTGGCGCAAGGGCTTCGGCGGGCAACTCGCTTGCCGACATCGAGGCACTTGTCAACTACGCCCACCTCTACGCTGCCAAGGTGCATGTGGCACTCAACACCTCGCTTTTCGACGACGAGCTGGAGCAGGCCGTGGAACTTATCCGTCAGTTCTATAACATTGGCGTTGATGCAGTTATCGTTCAGGACCCCGGACTTTTGGAGGCCGACCTGCCGCCCATTGCACTGCACGCCAGCACGCAGATGAACAACTACTCGTTGGAACGTATCCAATTCCTTGACAAAGTGGGCTTTAGAAGGATAATCCTTGCCCGCGAGCTGTCGTTGGAGCAGATTGCCGAAATACGTGCCAACACCACCGCCGAGCTGGAATGTTTTGTGCAAGGCGCTCTGTGCGTGTGTCTTAGCGGACAGTGCTATATGAGTCAGTACATCAACGGCCGCAGCGGCAACCGTGGTGTGTGCTCGCAGCCCTGCCGCTCGTCGTACAACCTCTACAACGCTGAAAACAAGCTTCTTGTAGCCGACCGTCATCTGCTGTCGCTCAAGGATTTCAATGCCTCGCAGCACCTGCGGAAATATCTGGAGATGGGCATCACTTCGCTTAAAATCGAAGGCCGTCTGAAGGACTTGTGTTATGTAAAAAATGTAACGGCTTACTATCGTAAGTTGTTGGACGATATATTGTTGCAGAAGCAGAGTTGGCAAAAAGCCTCGTCGGGACAGTGCGTGTTTTCGTTCGAGCCCGACGTGGAACGTACTTTCAACCGCGGTTTCACCGACTATTTTTTGCGCGACCGTCAGCCCATGGCGTCGCTCACCACGCAGAAATCCATAGGCAAACGCATCGGCAAGGTGCTGAAAGCCGACCGCAACGCCCTTGTGTGCAAGACCGAGCTGCCCGTAACCGCCGGCGACGGACTCTGTTTCTTCGGCATCAGCGGCGCCCTGCAAGGCTTTTCGGTGAACCGTGTGATCGGCAACAAAGTCTATCCCAACAATATGCCCGACGAGATTGTGCCCGGCACCGAACTGTATCGCAACAACGACTTCGCTTTTGAGAAACTGCTGCAGTCCGAAAAATCGGCGGTGCGCAGGGTGGGGGTGAAGCTCGTTTTTTCCGACACCGACAGCGGTTTCGCCCTGCAAGCTACCGATGAGGATGGTGTAATGACTTGTGTGACAGAAGATTGTGAAAAGCAGCCGGCACTCAATCCCGACAAGGCCCGGCAGACCATCGAAACCCAGCTCTCCAAGTCGGGCGACACGGTATTCAGGGTGGATGAGGTTGAAAATCAATGTGTAGAACAATATTTCATACCCGCCTCGGTGCTCAACGGACTGCGCCGCAGGTGTCTGGAAGAGCTTCAGCAAAAGCGTCTGGAGCATTTCCGTCCCGCCGATGTGCATTTTGAGAAAAACGATGTGCCGTATTTCAAGGATACTGCCGATTTTCGTGAGAATATCCTCAACCACAAGGCGTTGGAGTTTTACCAAAGGCACGGGGCAGAGACAACGGAGTTTGGTTTGGAGAAAACCCTCGACTACGCCGGAAAACCTTTGATGACAACGAAATACTGCATCCGTTACGAGCTCGGTCAATGTCTTGTTCGACACCCAGTTACGGAAAACTATCGTTCGGAACTCTATTTGGAGAACAACGGACGGCGTTTTGCCCTAAAATTCGACTGTAAGAACTGTCAGATGCAAATCTTTTTGAAAAAATGAAACGCACCTTTCACATATTATTGCTAACATTGGTCTTTTTGTCGGTTGCAAGTGTAAATGCCGCCGTACGTCACACTGTAAGTGGCACGGTTACAGATGTCTCGAGTGGCGAGACGCTTATCGGTGCCACCGTTTATGACAGTATTTCGGGCAAAGGCGCTGTTACAAACGCATACGGATTTTTTTCGCTTGTCCTTCCCGACGGCCGTGTGTCGATAAAAGTGTCGTATGTAGGCTGTCAGCCTCAAACGTTCGATTTTCGTTTGACAAAAGACACTGTTATCAATGTAAAGTTGCAAAATTCGGTCAGCCTTAAAGAAGTGGTGGTAAAAGCCCATCGCGAACACGACCTGAAAGGGGTGCAGATGAGCGCTGTGGACATACCGTTGGAACATATCAAGTCGATGCCCGTGCTGTTTGGCGAGGCCGACGTGGTTAAGACCGTGCAGCTGATGCCCGGCGTGCAGTCGGGCGGCGAAGGCACCACGGGCATGTACGTTCGTGGCGGCGGTCCTGACGAGAACCTCTACCTCCTCGATGGAATCCCGCTCTACAACGTGGACCACGCCTTCGGATTCTTCTCCGCTTTCAATCCCGACGCCATCAAAAACATAACCCTCTATAAAGGCAGTTTCCCGGCACGTTTCAGCGGAAGGCTCTCCAGCGTGCTCGACATCTATTCCAACAACGGCAACGACAAGAGTTACCACGGCTCGGCGAGCATCGGGGCAATTTCCGCACGTCTGAACGTGGAAGGGCCTATCATTAAAGAGAAGACCACTTTCAATTTTTCGGCACGCCGCTCGTATCTCGACATTTTCTCACGTCCGGCAATAAAGATTTTCTCTGAAAGCGACATCGACGCAGGTTACAATTTCTACGACATCAACGCCAAGCTTACGCACAAATTCTCCGACCGAAGCCGCCTGTTCGCCAGTTTTTATCTTGGCAACGATGTTATCACTATCGGATTGAAAGAGAGTGTGTTCGGAAATATGGACATGCGTTACGTGTGGGGCAATATTGTAACTTCGCTGCGGTGGAACTACATGATAACTCCCAAACTTTTTGTCAACGTAACTGGCTCGTACACACGCTATAAGAATAATATCGTGTTCGATATGAAAGACTTCAACGACCGCGATGTTACGTTGATGGAATTCCAGTACAAATCGGGCATTCAGGATCTGTCCACACGTGCCGATTTCGACTACCATCCATGGGAGAAACACAACATAAAGTTCGGAACCACATACACTTACCACATTTTCACGCCCGACGTGCTTGTTTTGGAAAGCACCGATTTCGACACCAATATGGGTGCTCCGCCGACATTGGCCCACGAGATAAACAATTACCTCGAAGACAGCTGGGACATCACTTCGTGGCTGCGAGCCAACATCGGGGCCAACTACACCATTTTCCATGTCAATGGAACAACCTACCAGTCGCTGCAACCGCGTGTTGGACTGCGTTTCCTTGCCGGCGACAATCTCTCGTTCAAAACCGGCTACGCCCAAATGACGCAGTATATACACCTGCTTTCGAACAGTAATGTGAGCATGCCCAACGACCTGTGGGTGCCCGCCACAGAGAAAGTGCAACCCATGAAATCCGACCAAATTGCCCTAGGCGCTTTCTACAACTTACCGGATATTGTTGAACTCTCGGTGGAAGGGTATTATAAATATATGCGCAATGTGATAGAATACAAGGACGGAGCTTCATATATGTTCTCTGGTGACTCGTGGGACGAAATGGTGTACAGCGGCGACGGTTGGTCGTACGGCGTTGAGTTTATGGCAAAGCGCGATATCGGACGGCTTACCGGATGGGTGGCATATACATGGTCCAAGACCGACCGACTTTTCGACCGCGAGGGACAGACGCTGAACAACGGCAAGGTGTTCCCCGCCAAATACGACCGCAGGCACGACATCTCGATAGTGCTCAATTTCAAGGCAAACGAAAAAATCGACATCTCCGCCACATGGGTGTTCAGCACAGGCAACGCCATGACACTCGGTTTGCAGAACTACAAGCCCCTCGACGGCATAAATATGGACTATCAATACCTGACCTACCTCGAAAGTCGCAACAACTACCGCATGCCCAACTACCACCGCCTCGACCTCAGCGCCAATTTCCACCGCAAGTTCAAGCGCGGCGAACGCACCATAAACATTAGTGTTTACAACGCTTACAACCGCCAGAACCCGTATATGCTATACCAGAACGGCAGCGGCACCAAACTCAAGCAACTGTCGGTTTTCATGATGATTCCGTCCATTGCATACACTTACAAATTTTAAGGAGGAACGGATATGAAATACATAAAACAATATTCTATACTGATTTCCATCGCATTGCTCGGTCTCACATCCTGCATCAAGGAGGTGGAGTTTACCGGCGAGGAGACCGCCCCGATGCCAGTTTTGAACTGCGTGGTGGCCGACGGCGACACCATTGTTTATGCCGACCTCAGCAAAAGTCTCTTCTTCCTGCGTCGCGGCGATTTCGCCCCCATCACCGATGCCGAAGTAACCCTTACCTGCAACGGCACCGCATACCCGATGACACTTGTTGGCGACAGCGTTTACATGCTCCGCCACACCTTTGCCGCTGGCGACGTGGTGAGCATTTCGGCCACAATGCCGGTATTTGGGACAATTACCTCCGAAACTATGACTGTGCCAGCTAAACCAAGGATTTTAAAACTGTTCTACAACCGAAATGAAGGAGAAGAAGATGCTAAATCCTTCACGCTCAGGTTCATAAATTCCAATCCAGACAATACCTACTACCAGATTACAGTTTGTAGAAAAATAACATCTACGGATTACAACGAGGAAAATATGTATTTGGACTGGGAAAATGAGTACATATCGTGCAACGACTCGCGCATATTGTTTTCCAACACCGATTTTCCGAGTATCAACGAAGGGCAGTTTCTTCTTTTTCCTGCAAAAAATTTTCATGGAGATACAGTTGAACTGAAAATAGAATTGGAAGACCCGCACCACACGGGCGACAAACAACAGCGTCTTGAATTAGTGTCGGTTAGCGAAAGTCTATATAAGTACCTGTCAACAGCCAGCAACTACTATAACTCGCGCGAAAACCCCTTTACCGAACCTGTACAAGTATATACCAATGTCCAAGGCGGACTGGGAGTGTTCGGCACAAAAAGCTATAGACAAAGGGTGATATATTACGACACATTTTATCAACGTCCCGACAAAATTATAATGCCACGATAAAATACATTTTTTCGAGAGATTTTTTTTACGTATATTTGCAAAATCAAAAAAAGTAATCACTAAAATAATAGACATCATGGCAAAAACATTACAAATTTTATTTTTAGGAATGGCTATAATGCTGAGTGGCAGCGTTATGGCACAAAACAAATTGGCTAACAGAAATGCCAGACACGACAAGGTTATGAAGCTGAGAAAAGGTGGTTTGAAACATGCGAAAAAGGTCAAAAAAGCCCCGCTTTTCACCAAGACCACCACAATTTTCAGCGAGGATTTCACCAATGGCCTCGATACCGCTTGGCGCACATACGACCAGGACGGAGACGGTTGGAACTGGTTTTACGATCCTTACAGCACTGCAATGTTGTCGTACTCCTACGATACAGACAACTACAATCCAATTACCCCTATAGATTATCTTATTACCCCAAAGATAAGAATTCCGGCAGTAGGGGCAAAACTGTCGTTCAATGCTTGGGCTGTTTATGATTGGTATCCCTTCGACCATTATTATGTAAAGGTTTCGCCTTCGGGAAGCGACGCTGTGGATTCGTTTTATACCACAATCTATTACGACAGTGTTCCCGATATACCTCAAAACTATCAAGTGTCTCTTGCTCAATTTGCCGGACAACAAATCCGCATCGCTTTTGTGCATGTGGACACTGTCGACTACTGGGGTATGGCTATCGACGATGTGGAAGTCTTTATACCTGACTCGGTAGAAATCGGTGTGGCATCCATAAATGTTTATCCAACAGTGGCAGCCTCCAACAACGCAACCGTCACGGCAGAGATAATCAACAACGGCTTTGCCAATTTCACAAATCTCACAGCATATTGCGATGTTAACGGAACGGTTACAACAACCACTGTGCCTTCGCTGCCCGGCATGCAATCGGCCACTGCAACTTTTACTGGCATCGATTTCTCACAAATTGAGAGTATATATAATGTAAAAGTATATGTTTCTGATCCGGCCGATATCGACAATACCAACGACACTATTTCAGCCTCTACAATGGCTTTTCCCGCACCTTCTTTGGTTTGGGATTTCGAAGGCGACACCAATCTGCCGGCAGGTTTCACAACAGGTGTTTACGACAACGGTACTGCCTACAGTACTGGATTTTTCCCGAACAACGAGGCTTGGGTAGTATTTGACGACAGCCAATTTGGTTTTATGGAATACACACCTTATCTTGAAGGTGGTACAAATGCAGCTATGACGGAAAGTTATTTCGATGAAAATGATAGTGGATATGAGAAATCTGACTACCCTGCAAACCGTTGGATGGTAACTCCCAAGATACATCTCACTACAGGAAACTATATTATATGGGACGGCTTTTCCATGGATGAAGATTATCTTGAAACCTATCGTGTTCGCATCTCAACTACAACTGCCGACACAGCTTCGTTTACAACACTCACAACCATAAACGATGAAAATGCTTATTGGACACGCCGTTTCATCAATCTTTCGGCATATGCCGGACAGAATGTCCGCATCGCTTTCCAAGACATCTCCGACGATATGTTCAGACTGCTTATTGACAACATAAAAATATGCGGACCCGCCACAATCAGCACAGACCCCGACCCCGATCCCGAAGGCCTGACTGTTGCCGAAAACGACGTGCGTATCTATCCTAACCCCGCATCGGGCAATATCTACATCAATGCCAACGCCCCAATCACCCTTGTCGAACTTATCGACATGACCGGTCGCGTTGTGATGACTCAGGACGGCGATGTTAAATCTCTCAACATCAGCGCTCTGACTGAGGGCATCTACACCTTGCGTGTGGTTTCCGAAAACGGCGTTTCGCTGAAACGTGTCGTGAAAAAATAATTCGCACAATACTGCATAATAAAAGAAGTCCCTGCCCGCGCGGGGACTTTTTTTTTTGTGCTTTTCGATGTCCAATTCACTTTTTTTTCGTATTTTTGCACTTTAATTTTTAACAGATGGAAGACATTTACAATTGGTTTCTGATAGGGATGACGGCTGTTGCCGTGGTGGTTTTCGTGGCTCTGTATTTCGTCGATGCGGGCTACGGTATGTTCTACAACAAGAAATGGGGACCCTCCATCCCCAACAAAGTGGGCTGGGTGTTGATGGAAGCCCCGGTGTTTTTCGCCATGCTCGTGCTGTGGCTCTTGTCCGACCGCACCTGCTGCATCACCTGTATCGTTTTCCTGCTGCTTTTCGAGACGCACTATTTCCAGCGCACTTTCGTTTTCCCCTTCCTGATGCGCGGCAAAAGCCGTATGCCCTTTGCCATAGTGCTGATGGGCGTGGTGTTCAACCTGCTCAACGCCTGCATGCAGGGCGGATGGATTTTCTTTTTCTCGCCCGAAGGTATGTACTCGCCGCAGTGGCTCTGCACTCCGCAGTTTATCATCGGCACGATGATTTTCCTTGCCGGGATGGGTATCAACATCCACTCCGACAAGGTGATACGCAACCTGCGTCAGCCCGGCGACACCAAACATTATTTCCCGCACAAGGGCATGTACCGCTACGTGACCTCCGCCAACTATTTCGGCGAGTTCGTGGAGTGGTGCGGCTTTGCCATCCTCACTTGGTCGTGGGCGGGTGCTGTGTTCGCAGTGTGGACTTTCGCCAACCTCGGTCCGCGCGCCGCACGTATCAACAAACGCTACTGGCAGGAGTTCCCCGACGAGATGGCAAAATACCGTCCCAAACGAATAATACCTTTTATATACTAAAACACATTTTTCTGCGTTACCATTGCAAACAGTTGCCTCTTGGCGACTTTGTCATTATTATAACTAATGGAATCAGAGATATTTACACCTTGCACCATAGGTCCGATAACCCTGCGTAACCGAACCATACGCTCGGCGGCGTTCGAAAATATGTGCTACGGCAACAAGCCGTCGCAGGATTTGTTCAACTACCACACCGCCGTGGCCCGTGGCGGCATCGGCATGAC
>DBXF01000040.1:18355-18478 GCA_002309295.1 Bacteroidales bacterium UBA1219
TTCAACCTGTATTCGCCCACCTTTGTCCGCAAGCTGAAAAAACGCGAAATTCTCGCCCTTGTGGAGGATTTCGGCAAAGCCGTGGATCTGGCCCGTCAGGCCGGGTTCGACTGCGTGGAGATT
>DBXF01000040.1:18529-71438 GCA_002309295.1 Bacteroidales bacterium UBA1219
AACCCCCGCCATGACGAATACGGCGGCAGTCTGCAGAACCGCATGCGTTTCATGCAGCAGGTTATTACCAAAGTGATGGAGGTGGCCGGCAACGACATGGCCGTGGTTGTCAAGACCAATATGTACGACGGTTTTCGCAGCGGTATGCAGGTGCCCGAGTGCATCGAGGTGGCCAAGGAGTTGGAACGTCTTGGCGTTCATGCACTTGTGCTTACGGCTGGATTCGTCAGCAAAGCCCCGATGGAGGTGATGCACGGTGCAATGCCTTTGAAAACGATGACGCATTACATGAATCCGTGGCGTTTCTGGTGGCTGAAGATAGGGGTGAGGCTCTTTGGCAGGATAATGGTGCCCACAGTGCCTTTCAAAGAGGCCTATTTCCTCGACACCGCCAAGCAGTTCCGCAAAGAGCTGAAAATGCCTTTGATATACGTCGGCGGACTGGTGTCGAAGGAAAAGATGGAAGAGGCTCTGAGCGAGGGTTTTGTGGCATTGCAGATGGCCCGTGCCTTGGTCAACGACACCGATTTTGTGAACAAACTGAAAAACGGCGAAACCACCCGCAGTGCCTGCAAACACTCCAACTACTGCATAGGCCGCATGTACACCCTCGAGATGAAATGCCACCATTGTGTGGAAAATCTGCCCAAAAAACTGCAAAAAGAAATCGACGATTTGGAAAAACAATAGGAGATATGAAAGAACTGATATTCGCTACCAACAACAAACATAAACTGTCGGAAGTGCGTCCGATGCTCGAAGGCAAAGTGCTGATACACAGCTTGTCCGAGATTGGTCTTGACGGCGACATCCCCGAAACTGCCGACACCCTCGAAGGCAACGCCCTGCAGAAAGCCCAGTGGGTTTACGAACGTACCGGCCGCGACTGCTTTGCCGACGACACCGGCCTCGAAGTGGACGCCCTCGGCGGCGCTCCGGGAGTGTATTCGGCGCGCTATGCCGGCGAAGGCTGTTCTTTCGACGACAATATGGACAAACTGCTTGCCGCTTTGGACGGTGTTGAGAACCGCAAGGCACGTTTCCGCACCGTCATCTGCCTCTTGGAGAACGGCCAGCCGCATTATTTCGAGGGCAGGGTAGAGGGCCGAATCCTCACCGAGAAACACGGTACCGAGGGCTTCGGCTACGACCCCATTTTCCAGCCCGACGATTCCGGCGTGCCTTTCGCCGAGATGGATATGGAAAACAAGAACCGCATCAGCCACCGCGGCCGCGCGATGGTAAAGCTAATCGATTACCTGAAACGTTAGATTATGGCCGACAATTCTAAATTATTCGAGGTTTTTCCCGTGGAGATACTGCAAAGTGGCTCAACGTCAAATTCTTATATCATAGTTATGTTTGAGCCTATGTCGAAAACCACTATCCCCATACTTATTGGCGAACACGAGGCTCAGGCCATAATCCTCTCCAAGGAAAACATCGAAACCCGCCGTCCGCTCACGCATAAGCTTCTGTGCAATATCTGCAACGAGTTTTCGCTCGAAATAGAACGTGTGGTGATTGACAAGTTCAGCGAGGGCATTTTTTATACCTCAATCTACATTTCCGACGGCATTGGCAGTCCGCGGCGTATCGACAGCCGCACCTCCGATGCCGTAGCCATTGCGCTGTCCATGCACGCACCCATTTATATCTCCTCCGAAGTGATGGATGAAACTGGCATAAAGAGTTCCGACATGGAAAACCGAATGGAAACCGATGAAGAACAGGAAGAAACATTCACTTTAGAAGAACTTGAAGAACAGCTGCAACAACTGCTCGAAGAGGAGGAATACGAAAAAGCCGCCGAAATACAGGCAAAAATCGATGAAATGAAGAAAAGTAATTTGTGAACTGCAAACTCAATTCATTTCAACTTTCAACTTTCAATTTTCAATTTAACAAATGACTTTGCCGAAACTCAATTTTCCCGAATATAGTTTTTCCGTCCGTCAGAGCGACGGCAAGGCGGAGATTTTCGACATAGCACGGAAAAAATATGTGGCCCTCACTCCAGAGGAGTGGGTGCGGCAACACGTTGTCCATTACCTTCACCACACTTTGGAATATCCCATCGAGCTGATACAAGTGGAGGGAAGCATTACTTTTAACAATATGCCAAAGCGTTGTGATATAATTGTTTATAACTCATCATTAAAACCATTGCTTCTGGTGGAATGCAAGAAACCCGAAGTGAAATTACAGCAAAAAACTCTCGACCAAGCGATGATTTACAACATGGTTCTGAACGTACCGTATATCCTGATAACCAACGGCTTGCATCACGTTTGTTTTTCCCTCGACAAGTCTGAAGGCAAATTGCTTTTCCACTCCGCAATCCCCGACTGGCAAAATCTCCAACAAGGCGAATAGCCTCTTTTTCCAACCCCATTGGAAACAAAATTGTACTTTATACGTATTTATATGTGTTTTTTTTAATAAAATAACGCGAAAACTGATGAACGACGACTTACTACATGGCTTTGAAAACATGTTCAACGACATGATTGACGCAAAGGCCGAATTTATACCCATAATAAGCGAATCCGACGAGGAATTACTGCTCAACGGCGATGCCCCCGACGACATTGCCTTGCTCCCTTTGCGTGGCAACGTACTGTTTCCCGGCGTGGTGATGCCCGTAACGGCAAGCCGCAAGAAATCCAAGCTGCTGCTCAAATCCGTAAACAAATCGCACATGCCGATAGGAGTGGTGGCACAGCTCAACGATGCCGACGACCCAAATATCAACGATTTACATAAAATAGGCACTTTGGCCAATGTCATCAAAGTGCTTAACATGCCCGATGGCAGCATAATGGCTATATTGCAAGGTGTGAAACGCTTGAAAATCAATTTTTTGACGCAAGACGCACCTTTCTTTACTGCCAATGTGTCGTATATTACGGAATCGAAGATGCCGCCGCGTGGCAAGGTGTTCAAAAGTCAGCTCGAACAGCTGCGCACCATGTACGACCAGCTGATAAAACAGACGCAGCACGTCCCCAACGAAGCCAGTTTTGCCATACGCAATATCGAAAGCCCGCGCATATTGCTCAATTTCATAGCCTCGCACCTCGAAATTTCTCTCGAAGAAAAGCAGGCGATACTCGAAATCGACGAATTTGTTATCCGTGCAAACAAAATCTACGACCTGCTCACCCGCGAGCTCAACGCCGTGGAGGTGCGTAACGAGATACGCGAGCGAGTGCACAACTCCATGGACAAGCAGCAGCGCGACTACATACTCAGCCAACAGCTGCGAACCATACAGGAAGAACTCGGAGAAATCCCCGGCGAACAGGAGATTTACGAACTTGAACAACGCGCCAAGAAGAAAAAATGGGGCAAGGAGGTGGCTGAAATCTTCAACAAGGAGATAAACAAACTGCGTCACTACCAGCCGCAGTCGCCCGACTATTCGGTGCAGCTCAACTACCTCAACCTGATGCTCGACCTGCCGTGGGGCGAATACTCCAAGGACAACCTCGACCTAGTCCATGCGCGCAAGGTCCTCGACCGCGACCATTACGGCCTTGAGAAGGTAAAAGAACGTATTATAGAATATATCGCCGTGCTTAAACTCAAAGGCGACATGAAATCGCCCATTCTCTGCCTTGTTGGTCCTCCGGGCGTGGGCAAGACATCGCTTGGCAAATCCATAGCCTCGGCTATAAACCGCAAATATATACGTGTGGCTCTCGGCGGACTGCACGACGAGGCCGAAATTCGCGGACACCGCAAGACTTATATCGGCGCAATGCCCGGTCGCATATTGCAGAACATCAAGAAAGCCGGCACCTCCAATCCTGTGTTCGTGCTCGACGAAATAGACAAGGTTACGGGCATGACACACAACGGCGACCCGTCGTCGGCACTGCTCGAAGTGCTCGACCCCGAACAGAACACCGCCTTCCACGACAACTACCTCGACATCGACTATGACCTCTCCAACGTGATGTTCATAGCCACGGCAAATACTCTCTCCACCATACAGCCCGCATTGCTCGACCGCATGGAGGTGATAGACCTTTCGGGATATATCCTCGAAGAGAAGAAAGAGATAGCCAAACGCCATCTCATCCCCAAGCAGATGGCCGAACACGGACTGAAAAAGTCACAGATTTCTTTCTCATCGGCAGTTCTGGGCGAGATAATCAACGAATACACCCGCGAAGCAGGCGTGCGTCAGCTCGAAAAATGTATTGCCAAGATAATACGCCACAACGCCGTGAAAATCGTCAAGGACGAAGGCGACGTGGACAAAACCGTAAGAAAAGAATCTCTGAAAGAGATACTCGGCTTGCCCATACACCGCAGCGAGGAACGCACCACCGACAGCGTGGGCGTGGTTACTGGCCTGGCGTGGACAAGCGTGGGCGGCGAGATATTATTCATCGAATCGTCGCTGAGCAAAGGCAAGGGCAACCTCACCATGACAGGCAACCTCGGCGATGTGATGAAAGAATCGGCCACATTGGCCTACGAGTATGTCAAATCCAAAGCCGACGAGCTGGGCATCGACGCCGACATGTTCGAAACGCACAACGTGCATATCCATGTGCCCGAAGGTGCCACGCCAAAGGACGGCCCTTCGGCGGGAATAACGATATTTACAGCCTTGGTGTCGGCCTTCACCCACCGCAAAGTGCGCTCCGATTTCGCCCTCACCGGCGAGATAACGCTGCGCGGACAGGTGATGCCCGTGGGCGGGATAAAGGAAAAGATACTGGCCGCCAAACGTGCCAAAATCACCGACATAGTGCTTTGCTCCGAAAACCGTCGCGATATAGAGGACATAGACCAAGAGTATGTGAAAGGACTCACTTTCCATTACGTGGACACCGTTGGCGAAATAGCGCCCTTGGTGCTTATCTAAACTATCGAAAATAAAAAAATACATAATGAAAAAAGTAATAGTTCGTGTTTTAGGGGTGTTGTTTGTAATGGCATTTGTGTGTTTTGCCACAAATGTTTCGGCACAGATAACACAAAAAGCCGATGCAAAATTCAACAAGTGCGAATACCCCCAGGCTTTGAAGATGTACAAAAAAATACTGAACACATCCAATCTGAATATTGCCACCAAGTCGGAGGTTTGCACCAAAATAGCCAAGTGCTACATTGCCATGGGCTTTTTTACTCCTGCCAAGCAATGGATTGAAAAGGTAATGCAGCTAAATCCCGACTACATAGCCAATTATCCTCTGTACTCCGAAGTGTTGCGAAACAACGGCTATTACATGGAGGCCCTGTCGTACTATTATCGCTATAGCGCAGAAATCGACGACAGTGTCAAATATATGAAAAACCGCTCGATGTTGCTTTATCCTGTCGGAAACAATTTCACAAACCCCTTTGTAACCGTAAGCGGACAGTATGTTATAAATACTTTCGGCAAAAAACGCGGATTGCAGTATTTCGGCGGAAAGCTCTACTATTCCACTACCGGTTATATGCTCGACCCCGAGGCTTCGGACTACGATGCCCACATCTACGACTACCACATGTTCAAGTCCGATATTGGCACCAACGGCCTTAAGAATTCGATTCCTGTAACCGACATGCCCGTATTCGTCAGGAACAGGGTGGTGTCGTTTGCCAAATATCCACAAACCGACGACATCTATTTTGTGGCTTTGAACAAAAAAGGCGAGCCGACCCTTTACTGCTCGCAGTTCACAGATAGCGTTTATTCCAAAAAGAAAGAGGTACGGATAGGAGGGAAGGCACTGCCCGTGGAATCCCTCACCTTCACCCCCGACGGCAGAAAGATGATCTTTTCGGCATACCTTGAAGATAATAAAGGACGTGGCAACAACGACCTGTGGATGAGCGAGTTGGTCGGAAAGGACTGGCAGGCTCCCGTAAATTTGGGTTCCGAAATCAACACCCGCGGCGACGAGATAACGCCCTATGTAAGTGGCAACACATTGTTTTTCTCGTCGAACGGACAGGTAGAAAATTTCGGCGGATTCGATATCTATAGCGTCACGCTCGACGGACCTAAATCCGAGGTGTGCAACCTGAAAATGCCGTACAACTCCTTTGCCGACGATTTCTCGTTTGTGCTTTCGCCCGAAGGAAAGGGAGGTTTCCTTGTGAGCACACGCGACACCACTATGCTCGACGACAAAATCTACAATTTTTCGGCAGCTCCCAATTTCACCCTTCGCAAAGGTTTTATGTACGACAAGAGCGGACGTCCCCTCGAGGATGTCAATATCACCCTTGTTGAGGCCAATACCGACAAGGTGCTGTGTATCACCAAAAGCGGCAAGAGCGGCAAGTACGGTTTCTTTATGCACAACGAAAAATCCTATCGCATAGAACTCGAAAAGGAGAATTTCTTCCCTCTAAAGATAGAATCGAACCAGTTGTTGAAAAGGCACAGCGGCTTTTTCAATCCCACAAAGCAAGAAAATATTATACTTGACGGTTTCGAACTGAACAAGGCATACAAAATGGAAGGCATTTTCCACCAAACCGCCGATGTGGAAGTGCAGAACACACTGCGTCTCTCCACCGTGGCCACTTTCCTCAAAAACAATGCCAATCTGGTATTGTATGTGCATCTGTTCGGCTATATCTCGTCCGAAGAGGATTTCAACGAGATTCTCAACAAAAAGCGCGTAAGCAACCTTGTGGCTTATATGCAGGCTCATGGCGTGTCGTCGTCGCGTGTGAAATACGAGACTTACGAGAATATGCTACCGGTGGATTTTCCCGATGTCGATATTAAAAAGGACAAGACATACGTACTTTACTTTGTGGTTTGCCCTCAAAAAACGCGTCCTTTGCTGCCAAAAACGAAGAATTATCGTAGGATGTAGGATGGAAAAATAGCCGAAAAACGGTTTTTCTACGCTTTTTTTTGAAATACTAATAAATTACAAATAAAACAATTAGAGAAAAAAAACGGCATAAGTGCGAAAAAAATTTGTCCGTAACAAAAAAAAAGTGTACTTTTGCAAACGTTTTTAAAACACCAAAAGTTCGGGGTGTGGCGCAGTTGGCTAGCGCACTTGCATGGGGTGCAAGGGGTCGAAAGTTCGAGTCTTTTCACCCCGACTTTTTTTATATAGACCTCCCGTTTTTTCTTTGCTGAAAGGAATTGGCGCTACGATATGCGTCCCCAGTTTATTTTGCTTCGCTTTTTGTTGATATGCCTTTTGAGGCAGCTGTTCTGTTCGGCTGTAAGCTGCGGGTCGGCGGCGAGTATCTCGTTCACGGTGTCGCGCGCCACGCGTATCATATTCTCGTCCTGCACTATGTCGGCGAGTTTCAGGTCGATGACGCCGCTCTGCTGCAGTCCTTGCAGGTCTCCGGGGCCGCGCAGCTTGAGGTCGGCTTCGGCAATTTTGAAACCGTCGGTGGTGTCCACCATCGTCTTGATGCGCGCCCTGCCTTCGGTGGTGAGTTTCTGCGATGTCATAAGTATGCAGTACGACTGTTCCGCGCCACGTCCCACACGTCCGCGAAGCTGGTGCAGCTGCGAAAGTCCGAACCGTTCGGCGTTCTCTATCACCATCACCGAGGCGTTGGGCACATCTACACCAACCTCTATCACCGTGGTGGATACCATGATATGAGTCTCGCCTTTCTTGAAACGCTCCATCTCGTAGTCTTTGACGTCGGATTTCAGCTGTCCGTGCACCATACTGATCTGGTATTGCGGTTGCGGGAAGGCCCGCGATATGCTTTCGTAGCCGTCCATCAGGTCTTTCAGGTCCATTTTCTCCGACTCTTTGATAAGGGGGTACACCACATAAATCTGGTGTCCGGCCTCGATTTGCCGGCGCATGAATCCGAACACCTTAAGCCTGTCGCTGTCGTACTGGTGTATGGTTTTGATGGGTTTGCGTCCAGGCGGCAGTTCGTCGATAATGGAGCAGTCGAGGTCGCCGTACACCGTCATTGCGAGGGTGCGGGGGATTGGGGTGGCGGTCATCACAAGCACGTGGGGCGGTATGGTGTTTTTGGCCCACATCTTGGCACGTTGTTCCACGCCAAAGCGGTGCTGCTCGTCGATAACCGCAAGTCCGAGGTTGGCAAACACCACGTCTTTCTCTATCAGAGCGTGGGTGCCTATAAGTATGTTTATTTCGCCGTTTTGCAGACGTTCTTTGATTTTCTTTTTCTGTGCCGGTTTGGTGGAGCCCGTGAGCAGTTCCACTTCTATGCCGATATTGTGCAAAAACTTGCCGATGCTTGCAAAATGCTGAGTGGCAAGGATTTCGGTGGGAGCCATAAGGCAAGCCTGATAGCCGTTGTCGCAGGCTATGAGCATGGAAAGCAAGGCCACGAGGGTTTTGCCGCTGCCCACGTCGCCCTGCAGCAGACGGTTCATCTGTTTGCCAGTGCGCATGTCGCTGTAAATCTCGCGCACCACACGCTTTTGGGCGTTGGTTAGTTCAAAGGGCAGGTTGTTGTTGTAGAAAGTGTTGAACAAGTCGCCTATGTGGTTGAACACAAAGCCGGTGCTTTTTTGCTGACGTTCGGTCTTGGCATAGAGATATTCCAGCTGCATCATAAACACCTCCTCGAATTTCAGCCGTCGCAACGCCTGTTCGTTGGAGTTGCTGTCCTTCGGGAAATGGATGTTGAACATGGCCTGTTCGCGTCCCATCAGTCCAAAGCGGTTGAGGATATACTGCGGCATGGTTTCGGGGATATTGCCCCGTGCGTCGCCGAGGAGCACGGCCATTAGCTTGGAAATGCCTTTTGTGGAGAGTCCGCGCGCTTTCAGCTTTTCGGTGGACGAATAGATAGGAATGAACGACTGTGCGAGGGTGTCGCTCTCGGGTTTTACCGGCTCAAGGTCGGGGTGGGCTATGTTGTAGCTGCCGTTGAACAGCGTGGGACGCCCCAGGACAAGGTATTCCACGTTGGTTTTCAGCGATTCTTTCACCCATTTTATGCCCTGAAACCACACCAGTTCTATGCATCCGGTATTGTCGCGCAAAAAGGCCGTGAGACGCATCTTGCGGCCCTCGCCGATGGTCTTGAGGTCTGTTATAACGCCTTTTGTAACGATGTAGTTGTTGGTTTCGGAAATCTGGTTGATGGTGATGAACCGGGTGCGGTCGAGATAGCGGAAAGGGTAGTATTCGAGCAGGTCGCCGAAAGTGAAGATGCCAAGCTCGCTCTTAAGCAGGTTGGCACGCGCGGGACCTACGGTGCGCAGGTATTCTATGGGTGTGTTAAGATATGTGTGGTCTATAGGCATTATGATGCGTTTTGGTTTTGCAAAGATACGAAAATTTTAGTGATTTGTGATTAGTGATGGGTTATTAGATTGTGAACAGTGAGCTGTGAACAGAGAAGATTTTCGGATTGACAGATTTTCCGATTTTCCGAATATCTGAATGTCTGAATATCTGAACATCCGAAAATCATTTTCAATTATTAATTGAAAATAATTTGCTCAATTCGAAATAAAAGTGTATTTTTGCATTTCTAATATCACGAAATCAGATGAAGACAGAGAAACAGATTGCCGCATCGGCTGCCGAATTTGCACAACGCTGGAAGGGCAGGGGTTATGAACGGGGCGAGTCGCAACCCTTTTGGATAGACTTGTTGTCGAATGTGTTCGGTGTCGAAACGCCATCCGACGGTTTCATCACTTTCGAGGACCATCGCATGGTGGATTCTTCCAACTTTATCGACGCACGTATTCCCTCCACCCGTGTGCTTATCGAGCAGAAATCGTTCGGCAAGGACTTGCGCAAGGGCATACTCCAAAGCGACGGCTCGTTGCTCAACCCGTTCCAGCAGGCACGACGCTATGTGGTAAGTCTGCCGGTGTCGGAACACCCGCGCTGGATTGTTACCTGCAATTTCTCCGAATTTCTGATTTACGACATGGAGCAGCCCAACGGGGAGCCCGAACAGGTGCTTCTGGAAAATCTCGGCAAGGAGTACTACCGTCTGTTGTTCCTTGTCGATACCAAAAACGAACATCTGAGCAAGGAGATGCAGGTGTCGATGCAAGCCGGCACCATTGTGGGCAAGATTTACGACGCGTTGCTCAAGCAGTACGGCGACGGCTCGCCCGAGGCTCTGCGATGGCTCAACATCCTGTGTGTGCGCATCGTTTTCTGCCTTTATGCCGAAGATGCCGGGGTGTTCACCCACGACCAGTTCCACGACTACCTTGCGCGCTACGACGCCACCGACCTGCGCCGCGCAATGAAAGACCTTTTCGAGGTGCTCAACACCCCGATAGACCGCCGAAGCAAATACCTGCAGCCCGACCTCGCCGCCTTCCCTTACACCAACGGCGGACTCTTCGAAGAAGAGATTGAAATACCGCAGTTTACCGAAGAGCTGAAGAAAACCCTGCTCGACAACGCCAGCCTCGACTTCGACTGGAGCGAGATAAGCCCCACCATTTTCGGCGCTGTGTTCGAAAGCACCCTCAACCCCGAAACACGACGTAGCGGAGGTATGCACTACACCTCCATCGAAAACATACACAAGGTCATAGACCCGCTCTTTTTGAACGACCTGCGCCGCGAACTCGACACCATTCTGGAAGAAAAGGTGGAACGCCAGCGTGTGCGTCTGCTCGACGAATACCAGAACAAACTCGCTTCGCTCACTTTCCTCGACCCCGCCTGCGGTAGCGGCAATTTCCTTACCGAGACCTACCTCTCGCTGCGACGGCTGGAAAACGAGGCCATCCGCGAACGCTTCCACGGACAGTCGTTCCTCGGCTTCGACGAGGCCAACCCCATAAAGGTGAGCATACACCAGTTCTACGGCATCGAGATTAACGACTTTGCCGTTACCGTGGCCACTACCGCGCTGTGGATTTCGGAGGCGCAGATGCTTGCCGAAACGGAGAAACTTATGCACCGCGACATCGATTTCCTGCCGCTGAAAAGCTACCACAATATAAAGGAAGGCAACGCTTTGCGTCTGCCGTGGGATGAGTGGGAGATAAAAGACGAGCGCAATGTTATAATTGCCGGCAAAACTAACTTATATACTACCAAGGATTTGCCAAGCAACATAGCAAGCGAACCCGTGGCTCGTTTTGGCGAAATTGATTTGTACAGCGACGATGTTAGGATAACCGCCGAAAAACCCACACCGCAGACTTATCACGTTGATTTCGATTATATTATGGGCAATCCGCCGTTTGTGGGAGCGCGATGGATGAGCAAAGAGCAAAAACAGGATGTTATTGATATTTTTGGTGCAAAATGGCAAGGTGTTGGGGATCTTGATTATGTGTGTTGTTGGTATAAAAAGACGATAGGTATAATGGCTTATAACAATAAAACACGAGCAGCTCTTGTTTCAACTAATTCTATATGTCAAGGAGGTTCTGTAACTAATCTTTGGAAACCTTTATTTTTACAATACAATGTAAATATAGATTTTGCATACCGCACATTCCGCTGGGATAGCGAGGCCGATATTAAAGCCCATGTTCATTGTGTTATTATTGGTTTTTCGAAGGCCTCCAACGAAAAGCCAAAAACTATTTATCTGTCCAATAAACAGTCTTTACAAGCTACCAACATCAACGGTTATCTGTTGGATGCACCCAATGTGTTTATAGAAAAAAGACTACGACCAATATGTGATGTTCCCTCAATTTGTTTGGGTGGACAACCCATAGACGATGGAAATTTGGTGCTTACGAATGAAGAAAAAGAAGATTTATTGGCTAAAGAGCCGCAAGCAGCTCCGTTGATTCGCCCGTTTATGATGGGCAAAGACTTTATTGAGCGCAAACCTCGTTATTGTTTGTGGCTAAAAGGTGCCAATCCTGCTTTGCTTCATCAATGCCATAGAGTGTTAGAGCGAGTGCAAAAAGTGCGCGAGTTCCGTTTGGGAAGTAATCGCGAAAGCACCCTGAAAGCAGCTACTACACCGACATTGTTCGGCGCACCTTTTGAGTGTTCAGACAATTATATCGCTCTGCCAAAAGTGTCATCTGAAAACAGAAGGTATATACCAATGGACTATCTTTCACCTGACATTATTCCTGGCGATAAACTTTTCTGTATGCAAAACGCCTCATTGTACCATTTCGGAGTGCTTATGTCGAATGTGCACATGGCTTGGATGCGAGCAACTTGTGGTCGTCTCGAAATGCGTTACAGTTATAGCAACACCATTGTTTACAACAACTTCCCGTGGCCCGATGCCACCGAGGAGCGGAAAGCGAAAATCGAGGCCACGGCGCAGGCCATTCTCGACGCCCGTGCGTTGTATCCCGAAAGCTCTTTGGCCGACCTCTACGACGAACTTACCATGCCCGCCGAGCTGCGCAAGGCGCATCAGGAAAACGACCGTGCCGTGATGCAGGCCTACGGCTTCCCCGTCAAGTCCACTTTCACCGAAAGTCAGTGCGTCGCCGAGCTGTTCAAAAGGTATCAGGAATTGGTGATTGGTGATTAGTGATTAGTTTGTTTAACTGTTTAATTGTTTATTTGTTTAACTGAAAACTGCAAACTCAAAACTGCAAACTGAATACTGAATACTGACAACTGAATACTAAAAAAAATTGCCAAAGAGCCGATAATTACATTTTTTTTAAGTATCTTTGTACCAAGCACACTTGTTGCCTTTTTGGTGATAAGTATTTGATATTTTGACAATTAGAAAATAAAAAGATGAAAAAGACATTACATATTGCTGTTGTAGCGACATTAATTTTGGCCTTTTCGGGCATCGAAAACCAGGCATATTCGCAGTTTCTGCACCAAAAGAAAGTGCCCCCGATTCATGTCGAAAAATACTCCTGGACAGGCTATCTCGACTCGGTGACTCCTATTTCTGTTTGGGTGGAGCGCAACGACGACAACCTGCTTGCCGGCGAAATTGTTTACACCGCATCGCAAACCAAGAGTCCCGTGCGTGTGCTCGGTCAGGTGATTGTTGACAAAAACAACGGCGAAGAGGAGTTCCGTCTGTCGGAGTTCCTTGGCCGCAGAGCCGAAAAGACAGGCACTATGTATTTCCGTCTCGACTCTATGGGCACCGGCAAGGGCGTTTGGCGCAACATCGACACTACGCATTTCCTTGTGTTCGACAAAGTTACCGCATTCCCCACAGGAAAGGGCGGACTGCTGCAGCCCGAGAACTACACCACAATAGGCACTAAACCAATCTATTACAGCTACTATTACTACCATCCCTACAAAGGCACCATCGGCGGCGAGGCCACCCTCGAACTGATGGAGCACCGCTACATTAAATTTTATATTACAATAACCGAACCCAATATCGCCGATGGCGACGACGAACTTGACTATCACCGTCACGCACCGCTGGTGGGCAACAAGTTCATCTATCACATGCGCGGCTGCGACTATATGTTCGAATGCCATATCTTCCACGATTTCATTTTCCTGAAATCGCTTACCGACCGTCCTTCGGATTGTTTCGGTGTTGGCTCATCTTTCGACGGTTTCCTTATCAGACGTTAGAATTACGGCTCAAAAATCGTTGTAATATAGTTTGTTACAATCGTGAACAGGTTTCGTAATCTGGTTCTCCCTATTGCCATTGTTTTGGGATTGATTTTTCATTCCTATTGCCGCACTTTGCAGGTGTGTGTGCCATATCTTATTTTCACCATACTGCTGTTGAATTTCGTGGCCACGGACATCAAAAAACTGCGATTCACGGCAATGGATGCCCTGCTTATGCTCGTGCAAGTTAGTCTCAGTCTGGGCATTTACATCATTCTTGCTTTCTGCGGCGTGGACGAGATAGTGTCGCAGGGCGTGCTGGTGGGCGTGCTGTGTCCCGTGGCGGCATCGGTGGTAGTGATATCGTGCATGCTTGGCGCCAACCGCGAGACGGTTACGGCCTACACCATTTTCGACAACCTGCTTGTGGCCGTGCTTGCCCCTGTATTATTCTCCTTTGTGGGCGAGCATCAGGATATGCCGTTCGGCGAATCGTTTCTGCTTATCATACGCAGGGTGGGGCCAATAATCGGACTGCCGTTTTTTGTGGCTTGGCTTATGCAGAGCCTTTTGCCCAAGACCAACGCCTTTTTGGTGCGCTACCGCGGACTGTCGTTCTACCTATGGGCTATGGCGTTGTTCATAACCCTCGGGCAGACAATAGATTTTATAATACTGAAAGGGGAGGAGAACCTCAGTTCTATAGTGATTTTAGGCGTGGTATCGGTGCTGTTCTGCGTCGTGCAGTTCGGCGTGGGAAAACTTATAGGACGGCACTACGGCGACACCATTGCGGGCGGACAGCTGCTGGGACAGAAAAACTCGGCCCTCGGCATATGGATGGCCAACACCTATCTAAACCCCTTGTCGGCAGTGTTCCCGGCATTGTATTCCATTTGGCAGAACCTGTTCAACAGCTGGCAGCTGTGGCGGCACGACAGGCAAGTTGAAAATTGAAAGTTGAAAATTGAAAATTAGTAATCAGTTGTCAGTAGGGATTGACAATTGACAATTAACAATGCACAATAATTATTAGTTAATAGTTTATAGTTTACAATTTATAGTTATGGCGAAGCTTTTGCCGAAGGCAAAATAATTTACAAGATTCACAAGATATGCTCACAGACTGAATTTAATTAAAATGTGTTCGCGATTGCTTCGCAATTCGTGAGCCGAAGGCGAACAGGAGAAAAAAGTTGATATGATTTATGGACACCTTCAAATCACTCATCACTCATCACTCATCACTGTTCACTGAGTGTCCGATTTTCCAATCACGGTTTTATTTTCTTCGGCTGCGGATTACGGAGTCGACGGAAAAGAGTATCAGTCCTACCCAGATGCACGAAAAACAAACCACGTGCGAGGTGGTGAAGGGCTCCCCGAAAACCAGCACTCCCAAAAGTAGTTGCATCGAAGGCGACAGATACTGTATGAACCCCATGGTGGACAGCGGTATCCTTTCGGCGGCTTTGCCGAACCACAGCAGCGGCACGGCGGTAACCACGCCGCCGAAGGCGAGAAGCAAGGCGGTGGGCCAGTCGAAATCGTTGAGGGCGTTGTTGCCCTGCAAAAAAGTTACGACGAGATAGGCCAAGGCAGGGACGCTCATATAAATGGTCTCCACCGTGAGTGCCGAGGTGGCGTTGATGTTTATCTTTTTCCGGATTAGTCCGTAAAGGGCAAAGGTTAGCGCCAACATGATGGAAATGAATGGAAAATGCCCAAAATCGACAGTAAAGTACGTAACGCCGAACACCGCCAGCGCCAGCGACATACACTGCACTTTGTTCAAACGCTCGCGAAGGAACAGGAATCCGAAAAGCACGTTGAGCAACGGGTTTATGTAATATCCCAGACTCGACTGCACTATGTGGCCGTTGTTTATAGCCCAGATGTAAATGCCCCAGTTGGCCGAAATAAGTGCGCCGGTGAGGAAAAGCAGTAGATATTGCCCGAGGCCTTTCACTTGTCGGAAAATGGGATGCCGCCGTATGCCGATAAAAAGCGTCGCCATAAACACCATAGACCAGAACATGCGGTGGCAGAGAATCTCCACAGGAGGCACATGCTGCAACAATTTCCAGTATAATGGGAAAAATCCCCACGTCATGTAGCAGATGATGCCGTAAAAAACTCCTTTTTTATGTTCCGAAATGTGTGCCAATTTGTGCGAAATGCGCTGATTTATAGTCTTTTAATTTGCATTGGTTACCGTAAAAGGCAATGCGAAAATACGTTTTTTTATCCAAACATCAACAATCCATTGTTCCAAACTTTATTGCCGACACGTTTTTGTTCCGTTATTTTTGTGTAATTTTGCAAAGTCATTTTCATAGAAAAACACACATGGAAACAGACAAAATAATAGAACAAGCGGTTAAAGTGCTGGACTCCGGCGGGGTGATAATATATCCCACCGACACCATTTGGGGCCTTGGCTGCGACGCCACCAACCCCGAGGCCATCGAGAGACTGTGCGGGATAAAGCGCCGCGACCCCGAAAAAAGCATGCTCATCTTGTGTGCCGATTTCGAAGAGGTGCGGAAATACGTTGCCCAAATACCCGGCGCAGTGGAGGAATATCTGCTCGCTCATAAGCGTCCCACAACGGTTATCTATCCGCAGGCCCGCAATCTGCCCACGAGTCTTGTGGCTGCCGACGGAAGCATCGGCATACGTGTGCCGAAGTCCGACTTTTGTCAACGTCTGCTGAATAAGTTCGGAAAACCTATTGTAAGCACATCGGCGAATTTTGCAGGGGAAAAACCTCCCGCAAATTATCACGAGCTGGATGCGAAGCTTGTCGAGCAGGTCGATTTTCTGTTGCCTGCGGAATGTTGCGACTCCCATTGCCACGAGGGCTCGCGAATAGTAAAAATAGGGGAGGACGGAGAATTTGTTGTGATAAGATGAAAAAAATTAAAAAAAAATGGTGTATTGTAAAATAAAATGACACATATAGCGTTACTCAAAAGTTATTAAAAATAAAAACACACAAAAAAACAATAATTTCATCATGAAAAAAACAGTAATTTTGGCCGGACTTTTAGCATGCGTTGCACTGGTTTTCACCTCCTGCAATTCCGGCGAGGAAGAAAAAATCAAAGCACAGAAAACGATAGACTCCTTGCAGGCTATTGTTGACAACAAAAACGACGAAGTGGATGCACTTTTCGAAGTTCTGAACGAAATCGAGGACAACCTGGCAAACGTATCCTCCAAATTCGGTCAGGTGGAAGAACTGCAGCGCGGTCAGGTCGAAGGACGTAACGACGTGAAACTGAAAATCAACGACCAAATACAGCAGATTAACCAGATGATGACACAGAACAAGGAAAAAATGGCCAAGCTGAACCAGCAGATACAGTCGTCGCACAAGGAAAACACAAAACTCCAGGAGTATGTGGAAAAACTTGAGACACGTATAGCCGAGCAGGAAAGCCAGATCCAAGACCTTGTTTCGCAACTTGAACAGAAAAACATCGTTATAGAAAACCTCAACAAGGACGTGGCCACCCTCACCGAGACCAACGCTGAAAAGGACAAAGTTATCGAAGAGCAAGTTAACGACATGAACAAGGTTTACTATGTGGTGGACACCTACAAAAACCTCAAGGCCGCAGGCATTGTGAACAAATCTGGCGGATTTATCGGAATCGGCAAGAAACAACAGCTCACCAACGACGTTGATGTTTCGCTTTTCACTTGCATCGACAAACGTAAAGTAACCAACATCCAAGTCAATGCCAAAGGCGTTCAGGTGGTTTCCAAACACCCCGAAAACTCCTACGAACTGATAATCAACGAGGATAAAGTTTGCACTCACCTCAAGATAACCAACCCCACCGAATTCTGGAAAACCACAAGCTACCTTGTGATATCCACAAAATAAATTAATCTATAGCATAGTGTTTTGGGGGAATTTTGTATGAAATTCCCCCTTTTTTTGAACAGACAGAGGCATGGCCAAGATAGGGAACATAGATTTAGGCAGTTTTCCGCTCGTTTTGTCGCCCATGGACGACATCACAGACAAACCTTTCCGTGGCGTTTGCAAACGCTTTGGCGCCGATCTGCTTATTACGGAGTTCATCGCTTCCGAGGCGCTGGTGCGTGAGGTGGAGAAAAGCCGCCGCAAGATGCAGTTCGAGGAGGTCGAACGCCCCATCGGCATACAGATTTTCGGCCACGACGCCGACGCCCTTACACGCTCACTGCAGTTTGTGGAGCAGGCCAACCCCGATTTTGTGGACATCAACTGGGGCTGTCCCATGCGCAAGATTGCCGGACGCGGCGCCGGCTCGGGAGCCCTCCGCGACCCCGACCGCCTGGTGGCCATCACCGCCGACATCGTTAAAGCCTCCAAGCTGCCCGTAACGGTGAAGACGCGTCTAGGCTACGACGAAAACAGCAAACCCATCGTGGAACTTGCCGAACGTCTGCAGGATGTGGGTGTGGCCGCCATCAGCATACACGGACGTACTAAGACACAGCTCTATCGCGGCACTGCCGACTGGACTCTTATCGGCAAGGTAAAAGAAAATCCGAGGATGACGATACCCGTATTCGGCAACGGCGACATCACCACCCCCGAAATGGCCGACGAATACCGCCGACGCTACGGCGTGGACGGCATACTGATAGGCCGGGCCTCAATAGGCAACCCGTGGATTTTCGAGCAGACACACCATGTTATGGACGGGGAGCCGCAACGCACGATAACAGTCGCCGAAAGGGCAGAGGTCTGTCGTGAACACTTGCTCGCCGCCGTGGAGTGGAAAGGCGAACGCACAGCGGTGCTCGAAATGCGCAAACACTATTCGGGATATTTCAAAGGACTGTTCGATTTCAAGCCGTTCCGAATGAAACTGGTGTCGCTGACATCCGTCGAAGAGTTGCTGCCAGTTTTCGACGAAATTGCCGATCATTACCAAAACTGCTAATATTATGAGAGTGCTGCTTACTGGTGCCAACGGACTTTTGGGACACAACATCATACTTCGGTTGTTGGAAGGCGGACACGAAATCAACGCCATTGTCCGCAACGCCAAGTCGTTGGTACTTAGCGATGAACGATTGAAGGTTTTCGAAGGCAGTTTTCTCGACCTCAGTGATTTACGTAAGGCGGCTGAAGGTTGCGATGCCGTTATCCACGCCGCCGCCACCACCGATATGAGCTTGTTGCACTACTCCGATTTCGAGAAGATTATTGTTCACGGCTCGCAAACGGTGATAGATGTCTGCAATGAGCTTGGAATAAAAATTGTGGTTTATATAAGTTCCGCCAACACAATTGGTTACGGCAAAGCGGAAAAACTCGCTACCGAAACGGAGCCGATGCAGTCGCCGTTTACAGAATCGTTCTACGCCAAAGCCAAAAAGCAGGCGGAAGAATTGTTTGTCGGACAGTCGCAACGTGCGGAAAGCCATGTGATTATCGTAAATCCAACTTTTATGCTCGGCGCTTACGACACCAAACCTAGTTCAGGGGCTATGCTCTTGGCCGCGCACCGCAAGTTTGTTACCGTTGCCACCAAGGGCGGCAAGAATTTCGTTCATGTGGGCGATGTGGCTCAAGCGGCAGTAAACGCTCTGTCGATGGGCAGAAACGGCGAATGTTATATTGCGGGAAACCAGAATCTTACATTGCGACAATTGTACCAAATCCAGAAAAAAATGTCGGGTTATCCCAAGCATATTATTGTCCTGCCCACCGCTTTGGCAAAATGTGCTGGGGCTTTTGGCGACTTGCTTCGTCTTTGCCACATCCCAGTCTCCTTTTCTTCCGTGAATATCAGGCAGTTGTGCATTAGAGAATATTATTCGACACAAAAAGCCGTTGAAGAACTGAAAATGCCCCAAACACCTGTGGAGACGGCTGTTGCCGATAGTCTAGTATGGTTCGTCGCGGCAGGAAAAATTCGTACCACAAAAACACTTTCGAACAGATGAACAGACTTGCCTATATAATAAAAGCCAAAACGCAGTACAACCTGCATTCTCCTTTTGTTTTCGACTTGTACAACGAGGCGCTTCTGCCGCGTGTGGATTCGAAGAAACTTAAAACAAACACTCTGTCGGGGCACGAACGCCGCAACGCAGCTTTGATTTACAAACTTGCCGACCATTATGGCGTCAAATATATAGTTCTGTGTGGTTTCCAAAGTGGAATTCCTTTTTCCGACTGGGTTGAGAAGGAGTTGCCCCAACTCGTGGACGCATCCAATATCGATGTGAGGTCGTTGGGTGGGAAAAAGAAAGCCAATCTTCTAATCGTGTGTCCAATAGGCTGTTATGCTATGCTGAAAGAAGAAAACGAAGGCTTTATGTCCAACGACACAATTGTTGTAACCACTGACATACACGAAGGCAAACTCGCCGAACGCCAGTGGGACGACCTCTGTTTCGACAGTTTCAACAGACTTGCCATCGATTTGTATTCGATGGGGGTGGTGTTTTTCCGCAAGGAACTGAGCGAGGAACGATACACCTTGCTGGTGTAGCAGAAATTACCCTAAAACCAACCATCGGCCCTCAACCCCCTCGCATTTAAAACCTCCTTGTACCTAATTCCGAGTTCCGAACTCCGAATTATTTCTTCACCGTCCACTCGTAGGTGGCTTCGTTTTTCTTGCTGTCGCCGATAATGAGTCGTATTTTATTGTCGCCGGCTGTAAGGTTGTCGCTCTCCACAGTTAGCGACGACGTTTTTCCGTCGAATTCGGCGAGGGTCCATTTCCCGTTCACATAGCAATGATAGTACGAGACACCAGAAAGGTCGTCGGACACCTTGATAATTAGTGTGTTGCCTTTTAACGGACGGGCGGTATTGAAATTGGATGGCGACGCTTTGGGCGCGGCGGTGTCCATGGCAATGGCAAAACTGCCGAAAGTCCGTACGTCGGCCACCACAAAGCCTTTCTCCACACGGCTTTGCTGTGCAAACATCTGCTTGCCCCAAGTGGAGACAATGAGCAGTTTGTCTTTCATGGTTCGGTAGCGGTCGGGGATGCGGATTTTGAGTTGGAAAGACTTATGCGGAGGCAGGTCGGTATTCACAAGTCGAAGTGTGTAAACGGTGGAGAGCAGTTTGCCGACCCCCGGTGTCGAAGTGGTGAAATCGAGGTAGTCGTTTTCGTAAATAGTGTATTCGTCCATCTCGAAACCGAAATCGCCTTTTTGGTGGGTGTTTTTTAGGTAATAGGCCAGCGGGATGTATCGTGCGAGTGGCTTTGGTTTAGCCGGCGCCGAGAGTTTCTGCTCCATTGACTGCACGTAGAAAGTCTTGGTGGCTTGGTTGTCGGCGAAATCGGTAACGGTGTAGGTGATGGTGTGTAAGTCGTTGTCGGTGAAATAGATATATCCGCCATCGCTGTAGGCTTTGCACAGTCCGGCTTTGTGGCCTTTCAGCACACGGCTAAGCAGGTAGGGGGTGCGTTTGTTGATATACAACGGATAGTCAATCATGGCATTGGCGGCGCGTGTCTCTTCGAACATAAAGGCCGTGTCCTGATAGCTGTAAACCAGTTTGTCGTCGACGGTGAGGAGCACGCGATAAACGCCGTTGCGTCCTGTGGAGCCGTCGGAACCGTCGGTGGTGTGTATGCCAAGGTAGAACTTACCGCTTATTTTCACCGTGTCGCCCACGGGACGCGGTCTTGGGGCCGCTTTGTTGCCTTTGCCTTTTTTGGGCGTGGGAGAAGTGGTCTGGGCGTAGAGCGAGAGCACTTCGTTCTTTCCGTTGATAGTGGTGTTTTCACCGAAAGGGTAGATGCGTATGTCGTGGATGGTGGGGGAGGTGTTGTCTTTCATGTAATATCCGAACAGCAGAGGGTTGATAGTCTTGTCGTTGTCGGCGTAGCGCAGCTCGAAATGCAGGTGCGGACCGCCAGAGCCGCCAGTGTTTCCGGCATTGGCTATAAGGTCGCCGCTGCGTACGGGAAGCTCTTCGGGCGAAATCTCCACGTCGAGGTCGAAAGTGTGGTTGGTGTATTGGTATTTATAAACCCAGTCGGCTATTTTGCCGCAGAAGTTGTTGAGGTGCATATACACGCTTTTAAAGCCGTTCGGGTGGGTGATATAAACTATTTTTCCCCCGCCATAGCCCGACACTTTGATGCGCGACACATAGCCGTCGCCGACGGCATAGACAGGCTCGCCCACCACGCCTCCGATGCGTAGGTCGAGGCCCGAATGGAAATGGTTGGAACGAAACTCTCCGAAAGTGCCCGACGCCTGAAGAGGAAGGTTGATGGGGGAGATGAAGAAATTTTGCGGGAATTTGCTTTTCTGCGAATGCAAAACGCCCACGGACAAAAGGAAAAGCACCGATATGCAGCAAAGATGTCTCATGTGTCGAAAGAGTTTCTTGATTTGTAAAAAGAACTTCTGCAAAATTACGCAATTTGCAAAGTAAAAGCATGTGAGTTTCTAGTCAATTTTTAACAATGCGATGTGAAATGTCTCCCTGCGATATTTTTTTGTCGTCATTTATGTTGTTGTACAAGACTTTATGCCATTACATTACACGTAGTTGAACCGGCTTGAAATTATTGCAAGTGCGATGTTTAAAAAAAATGGCCGTATTTTTAGGAAAAACCGTTTTTTTTGCGTAATTTTGCAAGGAATTTTACGTATTTGAAAACGAAGAAATATTTATAGAACAATGTCAGAAGAACACGAAGAAAAACCTGTAACCACCAACGAATCGTCGCATGTCGACGACGGCCAGACCATATCGCTAGAGGGTATGTATCAGGACTGGTTCCTTACCTACGCTTCGTACACCATTATGGACCGTGCCATCCCCACGCTGAAGGACGGCCTCAAACCCGTGCAGCGACGCATATTGCACTCCATGCGCGAGCTGGAGGACGGCCGCTACAACAAGGTGGCCAACATCGTGGGTAACACCATGAAATACCACCCCCACGGCGACGCTTCCATCGGCGACGCCCTTGTAACACTGGGACAGAAGGATCTGCTTATCGACTGTCAGGGTAACTGGGGTAATATACTCACCGGCGACGGCGCCGCAGCACCCCGTTACATCGAAGCAAGGCTCTCCAAATTCGCCCTCGACGTGGTGTTCAACCCCAAAATCACCGAATGGAAACCATCTTACGACGGTCGTAATAAAGAGCCGATAACCTTGCCCGTGAAATTTCCCCTGCTGCTCGCACAAGGCACCGAGGGTATAGGCATGGCTTTCGCCACCAAGATACTGCCGCACAATTTCAACGAACTTATCGACGCCTCCATCGCATATCTTCGCGACCAGCCTTTCGAGCTGTTCCCCGACTTCCCCACAGGCGGCATGATCGACGTGTCGCGCTACAACGACGGCCTGCGCCGCATAAAAGGCGTCAACGACACCGACGACGACCCATACGCCGACCTTGGCGATTTCGACGACTTCGACGACGAGGAAGGCGGCGGCAAACGCAAGAAAAACGCACCAAAAGATTCAGCCAACGCCAGCCGTGTGCGCGTGAGGGCAAGGATACAGCAGGTGGACAAAAAGACTTTGGTGATCACCGAGTTGCCGTTCACCGTGACTACGCTTGCACTCATCGACTCCATCGAGGAAGCCAAGGATAAAGGCCGTCTGAAAATCAGCAAAATCGACGACAACACCGCCGAAAACGCCGAGATAGTGCTCCATTTGGCGCAGAACGTATCGCCCGACCAGACTATCGACGCCCTTTATAAATTCACCCTGTGCGAGATACCGCTCTCGCCCAACTCTTTCGTGATATACAACGACAGGCCGGTGTTTATGTCCATCTCCGAGATGCTGCGCAAATCCACCGACTACACGCTTGACCTGCTCAGCTGGGAGCTGCGGATACTTATCGAAGAGCTGGAGAGCAGCTGGCACTATATTTCGTTGGAAAAGATATTCTTCGAAAAAGGCATCTACAAAGAACTCGAGAAAAAGAGCTACGATACTTGGGAAGACCAGCTTACGGGCATCGAACGCCGTTTCGATGACTACCGCGACCTGCTGAAACGCGAGATTACTCGCGAGGATGTGGAAAAACTCTGTGAGAAACCCGTACGCAAGATTTCCAAATTCGACATCAAGAAAGCCGACGAGCAGCTGGCCGACATCGAGAAACGTCTGGAGGAGGCACGCTTCAACCTCGACCACATCGTGGATTACACCATCGACTATTTCAAACGTATCAAGGAGAAATACGGCAAAGGTCGCGAACGTAAGACGGAGATTCGTAACTTCGAGATCATCGAGGCCGTTACCGTTACTGTGGCCAACCAAAAACTGTATGTCAACAAGAAAGATGGTTTTGTTGGCTACGACCTCAAAAAGGACGAAAACGTGGAGTATGTCTGCGATTGTTCCGACATCGACGACATCATCGCTTTCCGCAAGGACGGCACTTTTGTGGTGTCGAAAGTGCAGTCGAAAGGCTTTTTCGGAACCGCCGACTGCAAGGATCTTATCTATGTCAACGTGTTCCGTCGCAACGACGAACGCACCGTGTACAACATGGTTTACAGCGACGGGCCTTTCGGCAACGTGATGGTGAAACGTTTCTCCGTAACGGGCATTACCCGCGACAAGAACTACGACCTCACCAAAGGCACCAAGGGCACCAAAGTGCTTTATTTCTCGGCAAACCCAAACGGCGAGGCCGAGGTGATAACCGTCCACCACAAAGCTAAGCCCAAGCTGAAGAAGATACGTTTCGATTTCGACTTTGCCGAGATAGCCATCAAAGGACGTGCTGCAGCAGGTAACATCCTGACACGTAACGCAGTACAGAAAATTACTGTGAAGGGCGAGGGCGTTTCCACCCTTGGCGCCCGTCAGGTGTGGTACGACGAAAGCATAAAACGTTTGAATGTGGAAGGTCGCGGGCTCCTGCTCGGCGATTTCAAAGGCGCCGACCGCATACTCTCTCTCACCCGCTCCGGATATTTCCGCACCTGCAACTTCGACCTCAGCAACCATTTCGACGATGATATGGTGGCCATTCGCAAGTTTAATCCAAACACCATTATTACAGCGGTTTATCAGGACGGCGAAAACAAAAACTTCTATATCAAGCGTTTCAAAGTGGAGGACCTCGACAAGAAACTTCCGTTCATCGACGAAAGCACCGAGGATAGCCTCATCGACTTCGCATTCGACACTTACCCGCGTCTGGAAGTGGTTTACGACACCGAAAACTCCAACAAGAAAATTCCGTCGGAGATAATCGAAGTTACCGATTTCATTGCCGTGAAAGGCTACAAGGCCAAGGGAAAACGCATAACCACCTCCGTTGTGGAGAAATTTGTTTGGCTCGACCCCTTGCCGGAACCTGAGCCGGAGCCGGAAGCCAACGAGACTTCATCTGGGAACACTTCGTCGGACGAGGACTTCGGACCTGCATTCGACCCCGAAGCCGATGTAATACAAGGTACACTGTTTTAATTTGTTTTCAACGCATTGATTATGAAAATATTAGTAGTGCTTCCGCGATTTCCGCACCCCTTGGACAAAGGCGACAAACTGCGTGCTTTCAATCAGATACGTTGCTTGTCGGCACAGCACGAGGTGTATCTTTTCTGCACCTCCGACAGTTGGGTGCATGATGATGATTTCGAGGAAGTTAAAAAATATTGCAAGGATATAAAAGTGGTGCACCCCAACAAGATTGTCGCCGCATGGAACGTTTTGAAAGCATCGTTGTCGGCACGTTCGCTACAGGTTGCATATTGGACTTCGAAAAAAACGGTGAAGAAATTCCGCAAGTTCGAGAAGAAAGTGCATCCCGACGTGCTTTACTGCCAGATGATACGCACCATGAAATGGGTTAGGAAATCCGCCACTCCCAAAGTGCTTGACTTTCAGGATGCTCTTTCGAAAAACATAGAGCGCAGGATGTATCACTCCGGATGGTTTTGGAAAAAAGTGCTTCATTACGAGTTCAAGATGGTGCGTTCGTGCGAGTACGACGCTTTCGAATATTTCGACGCCTTCACAATCATATCCGCTCCCGACCGCGATGTGATACCTCACCGCCGCAGCTCCGAGATAGTAGTGCTCCCCAACGGCATCGATACCGAATATTTCGCCCCCATCGACTGCCCTAAGGACTACGACGTGGTGTTCTGTGGCAATATGAAATATCCGCCCAACGTGGATGCCGCCAAGTATCTGGTAAACGACATCATGCCCAAGGTTTGGGCCAAGCACCCCGAATCCCGAGTGCTGATTTCGGGCACAAATCCGACCAATGATGTGAAACATCTTGCTGGCGAGAGAGTTACCGTCACTGGCAGGGTGGAGGACATACGTCAGAGTTACGCAAAATCGAAAGTGTTTGTGGCGCCTATGCGCATGGGCAGTGGCATGCAGAACAAACTGCTCGAAGCCATGGCAATGGGACTGCCGTGCATCACTTCCAAAATTGCCAGCGACGCCCTCGACACCGAAGCCGACAAACACCTGCTTGTGGGTGGTGATGCCGACGACTTTGCCCAAAAGATTTCAGCGTTGCTCGACAACCAAAGCTACCGCACGGAAATTGCCGACGAGGGCAACCGTTTTGTGCGCGAAAAATACAACTGGGAGAAATGTAACACCATCTTGGAAGAAGCTTTAACAAAAGCTTTAAATAACAAGAAATAAAATATTGTAAAGAAATAAATTAGGAGTATCAATAATGGGATTTTTTAAAAAGATAAAAGACGGCTTGCTCGGCACCGAAGGCAACGGCGGCAGCGGGCAGCAAGGGGTGATAACAGCTCAGGAGCTTGTGGATCAGACTTTCGAGCATTTCAAAATTCGATTGAACGATTCCTCGACGGACATGAGTCTGCTTTTCCCAACAAGTTTTGTAATATACCTTAATCCAGAGGATTACGCAGCCCGCAAACAGGAGTTCCCGATGCGTGCCACAGATATTAAAAAGAAATGCTTGAAAGAGGTGCGCAAACGCATTAGCGACAATCCCGAATGGCAGGACTATATTCCGCACTCGAAATATTGGAAAATACAGTTTGTGGAGTTTAAGCCAGATTGCGTGATAAGCTCCGACACCGACACACATTTCGAAGTGGAGAAAGGACATGTGATGATAGTTTCCGACCTGTATGCCAACGATTTCGGCGGCCCTCTTTCCGACGGCGCTTCGTCGGGCGGACGCGTAGTTACTACGGTCCACAACGTTAAAGGCACTACATCGCTGCAGAATCTCGCCATCAATACAGACGCTTTCAAGGATGTTACCATATTGGGACAGAATTCGTTCCGTTTGGAGTTTCTGCGCAACGACCTCACTGACGGCAATCAAAAAAGCAATGCCGCCGAACGTCCGGCAAACACCAGTGCCGACAATGCGCCCAAACCTCAGCAAAAGCAGTCGTCCACACCTGTTTCATCGGCCAGAGCCGCAGGCGAATTGCAGATTTTCGAAAGTTCGTTTATGGTTAACGGTCAGAAAACCGACAAATATGTGATAAACACCGACAATTTGCAGATAACCGGCCCCAACGCCACCGGAAACGCCGACGGCACGGAAATACTGAAAATCGACGACGACAGCATAATGAATCCGCATCTGAACATACGTTACGACGCCCCCAACAACCGCTACCTAATCTCTGCCGTGGGCGACACAAAGCTGAACGACAGAATTCTAGAGCGCAACCCCGACAACTGGTCGGAACTGCCCAACAACTCTTCGATACTTTTAAACGGCGACATTCAGATAAATTTCATGAAAAAATAAAGCCATGCTCGATATACTATTGTTGATAGCCATAGCACTTCTAGTGGCATTTCTGGCAAAAGAACATTTTACTAATTATCCAAGATAAATCATTCATTATGAAAGAGATGAAATTCTACGGAGCTACCGACATGGGCAGACTCCGCACCAACAACGAAGACGCTTTTGTTGCCCAGCATATTTGGAGCAACCGTTATATACTGTGCATTGCCATCGACGGAGTGGGAGGTTACGAAGGAGGCGAGGTCGCCGCACAGATAGCTCAGGAGTACATACCCAGACATCTATCCGAGGTCTCGCGCGACAATCCCCTCGAAGCTCTGAAAGAGGCAGTGGTGGAGGCCAACAACCGCATTTTCGAGGAGCGTCAGCGCGACGCCACGCGTCCAAGCATGGGATGTGTGCTCAGCGCAGGTATCATCGAACTCGACGAAAATATCATAAACGTGGTGCATGTCGGCGACTCGCGCATCTACTGCTACCAAGACGGCGTTTTCAAGAAAATAACCCACGACCACTCGCTGGTGGGCTACCGCGAGGAAATAGGCGAACTTACCGAAGAGGAAGCCATGAACCATCCGCAGCGCAACATCATCGACCGTTTGCTCGGCGATGCGCTGCACACCACCACCGACCGTAACTTTTTCGAAGCCTCCAAATGGCCCCTCGACGAAAACACCCAGTTGCTTTTCTGCTCCGACGGCCTCACCGACCTCGTTACAAGCGCCGAGATGACAGGCATTCTCGACCAACGCATCTCTATTCAGGAAAAGACCAAACGTCTTATCGACCTTGCCAATGCCAAAGGAGGGAAGGACAATATCACCGTGGTGCTGGCCATTGCCGAAAATCCCAACGCAAAGCCCAAACAGACTGTGGTGGAGGCTCCGCAGCAACCTCAAAACTACGGAGTCGGAGGACAACCGACGAAAAACAAGAAATCGAACAAAACGCTGTGGCTTCTCTTAATAATGCTATTGCTGATAGCAGCCGCTTTTGTCGGTGGTAACTTTCTTGGCACAAAAGGTATTATCTCCATACCACCCAACAATGTGAAAGTGGTGGATTATACCGACAGTTTGAACACCTTGAATACAACCATCGATTCTTTGCAAACATGCATTGACGCGGCCAACGATTCTATCAATGGTCTTAATGAAAGAATTGGCAAAATAAACGATTTAAGTAACCCCAAACCTCCAACTCACAACAAAAGAGGTAGATAGGAGAAACACAATATAACTGAAACTGCATAATGCGACACATAAAACCCATTATTCCGCTGCTTTTTGTAACCATAGTCCTGTGCTTCGGTTTTGTTACTTTGTATTATAATCAGAGCGGTTTTTTGAAATCCGTCTCCGAAAATTATAAGACAAAACGGGCTATCAATCTGCAAAAAGGAGTCTCCGCCACGGACCTCGGGGATTTCTTAGTTGAGCAGGATTACATAAGCGACCGTCGCGACGCCGATTTTATTGCCAAACAGCTTGTTGCGAAAATCGACAGCGGCTACGCTCTGCCCAACTTGGGGGCCGTAAACACTACTCGCTACAAGGTGCGCACCACTCTGGCCGACTCGTTGGGCGGAGGTCTTTTGCGTGGCCGTTGCAAGGCATCGCGCGAAACTCTCGGCTTGGACTATACTGTGGAAGCTCTTTATGCACATCCCGAAATATTGAAAACCGACTCTTTTCCAAAAAGCAATGGCGACAAGGAGTTGAAGGTCAAGGTGGTACGTAAGGATACGACAAAGACTTTTTTCAACAAAATCCGTAAAAAGTTTGGGAAACCGAAGAAAGTGCCTGCCGCCGGTGTGCTTGTGTGTCTGCGACAACACGAACTTGTGTATGCCAAAAAAGTTACCATCGATGGCAAGGACACAATTGTGAGGTACACCGACACCACAGCCCACGACACAGTGGTGGAATACGCTTTTACAGACGCAAAAGGGGAGGTGTCGTTCAAAATTCACGACAGTCTGAACTACAGCGTGTTGCCTGTGAAAGCTGGTTGCAACTACGGCTCGCCTAAAGGCACTCTGAAAAACAAGAAATTTGTCTTTGTCGAAGGCTCTGACAAGATAAGACTCTTTGATACATATACTTACAAACGCATCAAAGACAATGGCGCGTTGACGGTACGCACTCCCGAAACATACCGCAACTATCTGATTATCTCTTTTTTACTCTTTGTCGGACTGTGGTGGCTGCTTTTCGGCTTTGTGGTAGCCCGCGACCGCAACACCAAACGTCATAGCGACACACTTATCCTTGCACTGCTTATGACGCTTACAGGTCTCGGACTGCTGTCGAAATTCGCGCTTGTAAATCCCGTCACCGACAAGCTTTTGGGTTGGGATACGTTGGTGGGCACACTCATCGGAATTGTGGCTATGATTCTTATTGCCCGTTTCGATTTGGTGAAGTTCTATAACAACGGAGTACGTTTCCTAGGTATGGCTCTTGATTTCGACTTTGTGATGCAGTTTGTCCGCTGGACCAACCTGCCTTTCGGTAAAAAGCTGGAGGGTTTCGACAACGACATACAAAGACGCACAAACAACAGTTCGGTGCAGTTGTTCTGCAAGTTATTGTTTTTGTGTGTATTGCTATTCCTTTTGCCCGTCATTCTGATTGTCAAATTGATAACTTTTGTATGTTCCAAAATCCCTAAAATCAAAGATTTGACAATTCCAAACGGCTTTGGCTATATGCTCTTGGCTATCTCCTTGCTGGTGTTGCTTTTCCTTTTCGGCTCAGGCCCCGAAGGCAGCAATGCCAAAGTAAATCTCGGACCGTTCCAAGTGAGCGAGATAGCCAAATTCCTCACTATGTTCTTTGTGGCGGCATTCTTTGCCGAGAACTCCGACACTCTGCAGGCTTTCGCCGACAAACAGTCCATTTTCGGAATGCGTCAGGTAAAACTGGTGCTCTTCATACTTGCCTTTATGGTAGTGATGATGGGCGTTTCGGTAATGCTGAGCGACATGGGTCCGGCAATTGTCGTAATATTGTCGTTTATACTTATTTATAGCGTGGCGCGTCGCGACACCGTGCAGATGTTTATCGGTGTGGCAACCTTTATTGCCATGCTCGTGCTTGCCTATTGGCTCAACCACTCCATAGTGCTTATGGCCGCGGCGGCCCTTGCCTGGCTTGTGCTTTGGGTGGTAATAAGTTGGGCACGCAGCAAACGCATCTACGAAAGTGCCGTGTTCTTTAACCTTATCATTGTGGCTTTCCTTTTCGGCGGGCCGTTGCTCGACACTCTTGGTTTCCACAACGAAGCTGAGCGTCTTACAAGTCGCAACGACATGGTGTGGAGCGGCGTATGGAACAACGATGTTAAAGGCGGCGACCAGGTGGCGCAAGGCTACTGGGCGTTGGCTAGCGGCGGCATCGGCGGTCAAGGTCTTGGAAACGGACACGCCAGTGTGGTGCCAGCCTGCCATACCGACATGATTTTTTCGAGCATCGGCGAGGATATGGGCTGGGTAACCCTTGTGCTGATAGTGCTTTGCATGGCCTTGCTGGTGCACCGCGGACTGCTTATAGCACGTAAGGCGGGTAATCGTTTCGCATTCTTCCTTGCCGCAGGACTGGCCACTGTTACAGGCATACAGTTTTTGGTGATAATTCTCGGCAGTCTGGGACTGATACCCCTTACCGGTGTGGCTGTGCCTTTCCTCAGCTACGGCAAATCGAGCATAGTGGTGAATATGGTGGCTTACGGAGTGATACTCTCGCTTTCGCGCGAAAAAGCCACCGAACGACAGGCGGAATACATACGCGAAAAGTACGACGGCATCATAGCCGCCGGCAGTGCGTCGTTCATAGCCGTGGGATTATTTATTGTCTGCTGGCTGTTCGCCTATCAGTTTTTCGCTCGCGACAATACCTTGATACGTCCCGCTTTTGTAACAAACAACCAAGGAGCACGTGTGGCCGAGTACAACCCCCGTATCGACATACTGATGCGGAAACTCGCCGCCGGCAATATATACGACCGCAACGGCGTGGTGCTTGCCACAAGCGTGGACAGCATCCTTAACGACAAGAAAGTCGTGGACAAGATAGTGGATGCCGGTATCTCTGCCGAAGATGTGAAAAAGGCGCACCGTTATCCAAAGATGAGGTACTATCCTTTCGGCGACCAGATGTTCTTTATGCTCGGCGATTTCAACACCAAAATACTGTGGGGCAGTCACGACGACAATCCTTACGGCTATATGGCCGAAAGCCGTCATCTGGCCATGCTGCGCGGTTTCGACAACATAGCCCGCGACGAATACGGCAAACCCCAGAAGGATGTCCTCAGGGCTCGCAACTATATCTATAGCCCGTACCTTGCCGACCGCGGAGAGAAGGAATTCCGCTACACACGCTACGACTATTCGGCACTTCTGCCGATGCTCAAAGCCGGCGACGACAGCCGCAAGGTGCGCGAATGGAACGAAAAGCGTCCCGAACGCGACATCTCATTAACCATCGACGCCAAGCTGCAGGTGCGTATGCAGGAGGCTTTGCAACAGTTCGCCGCCACTCGTAAAAACAACTATATGCGCGTGTCCGTTGTGGTGCTCGACGCTGCCCAAGGCGACCTGCTGTGCTCGGCAAACTACCCATTGCCCAATCAGGACACCATCGTGGCAAAGAGCAATATTCCATATTATAGCGACAACTCCCTAAATTTCAAGGCATATACCGACCGCGACCTTGGCATGACGTTCCAGTCGCAGCCCGGCTCCACAGCCAAAGTGATGTCGGCCATGGCAGGATTTATGAAAGTAGGGGGAGATGCCACAGGAAAGTCGTATATGGTATATAGTGAAGAGAAAATCGACACAAAACTCGGCGAGCCCACAGGCAATGTGTCGCTGCACAGCGCCATAGTTCAGTCGTCGAACTGCTATTTTGTGAATTCGGTAAACGATATGGACCTTTACAAACAGCTGGGCATTATTTACATGGCCACTGGCGTACGTATCGACCGCGAAGCCATCGACAAACGCGGACGCACCGTCATCGACAAATCGCTCACGCCATATTTCTTCTACACAAGCGATATGACGGACACCGCCGTGTTCAACGCCGAAGTGTCGGCTACCAGCAGTCGCGGCAAACATATCTACCAAAAATATATCGAACGTCGTACCAAGAAACAGCAATACGAAAAGATGAACTGGAGCCCGTGCGCATGGGCGTGGGGACAAGGCACTCTGCGCGCCACTCCGCTGAACATGGCACGTGTTGCCTCCATTGTTGTGAACAACGGCACAATGCCCCAGACACGCTACCTCCTAAACGATTCTCTGCCAATGACCAAGGTGTGTGTCAACTCGCTCGAACAGCTGAAATCGTATATGAAAGACCAGGCACGTATGAAAGGTGGCATCTCTAATCCCGCCATCGGCGGAAAGACCGGCACTCCTGAACGTTCGCATGTGGTACGCAACAGCAAAGGCCGCAGAGTGAAAAGCAGCAAAAACGACGCTTGGTATATTTTCTTTGTCGACAGCGACGGCGTCAATCAGAAAAAAGCACGCAAACTGGCTGTGGCAGTACGTATCGAGCGTGCCAACGCCACCTCGGGCCTTGCAATGCAATTGTCTCGCAATCAAGTAATTCCTGTTTTAACGGAAAACGGTTATATGAAATAATAAAATATTCTGAATATGGGCTTTTTAGATGATATAAAGAAATTCCTTAATCCGAAGGACGAACCCGCCAAGGATAATGTTGCGGAACAAAAAAACGAGCAACAGGAAAAAAATCCTGAGCCGCCAGTACAACAGACTGTTTCTGAGCAAGTTGCTCAGCCTGAGCCTCAGGAGGAGAGTGGGGTAGGGGGAACGGAAAAAGTGACTGCTGAACAAAAGGAGACAACCGTTGAAAATCACACAGAGACTCCAAAACCCGAGGAACAAAATTCGGACAAAGTCTCGGCACCACAGATTAGGGCGGCGGTTATCAAAAAAATCTCCGCACTGCTGAAACCGTTGTTGGGAAAAGACGATTTCAAAGGCATAGCGCTTTACGCCACACAGTCGATCTACGCCATAGCTCTTGACAAGGAATTCGAAAATATGTTGCGCATAGAGTTCGACAACCGTGGTTTCAAATCCCTCGGCAACGGCAAAGTGGAAATTTACGAAAGCAAGCCTACCGCCGAGGCCCACGATGTTTACGACAATATTATCTTTGCCGAAATCCTTACCAAGGAATCCATTTCACACTATGCACCCCGCAAAGCCCGTATCAGCATATATCACGGCAAGGGCAGCCTAAAACAGGATGAATACATCCTCGACACTGCCGCAGACAACAAAAAAACTTATTGCATAGGTCGTGGCGACATCAGCACCAAAGGCGGTGTGTTCCGCGAAAACGACATTGTTATCGACGATGCCGAGACCAATCCTGCCATCGTTGATTTGAACAAATATGTAAGCAGTTCGCACGCCAACATCGAAGTCCTCGACGGCGGATTTTATCTCAAGGCCATGCCGGGCGGTATCGCCAACGGCAACGCCACCAAATACATCCGCGACGGCAAGGTGTTCAAACTCGAGACAGATTCCATGTCGTACCCCCTTCAGGACGGCGATATAATTGAACTTGGCCGTACAGTCCTGCTTAAATTCGAAGTAATTGAATAACAATAAACAACAAGACATGAAAAAAACACTTTTGTTCACGCTTTTGGCCGCTTTGCCTTTCGTGATGTTCGCCCAAGGCCCCAAGCCGATAATCACCGACACCATTTGGGTGAAAGGGATCCCCGTGGTTTTGGTGAAAGTCGAAGCAGGCACCTTTCAGATGGGAGGCACCAACGAGCAGAGCGTTGCCGCCAAACGCGACGAAAAACCCGAACACAGCGTAACCCTCTGCGATTACTACATTGCACAAACCGAAGTAACTCAGGAACTTTGGCAGACTATTATGGACAACAACCCGAGCTCGATGAAAGGCAGCAACCGCCCCGTGCACAACGTCAGCTGGTACGATTGTTTGGAGTTTATCGAAACATTGAATACCGTCAGCGGACGTAAGTTCCGCTTACCCACCGAAGCCGAATGGGAGTATGCCGCGCGTGGCGGAAACCGCAGCAAAGGCTTCCGTTTTGCAGGGAGCAACAATGTGGAGAAAGTGGCATGGAACGCCGAAAGTGCTGGAATTGAGTTGTATTATGTGATGCAACGTCAGCCCAACGAGCTCGGCATTTTCGACATGAGCGGCAATGTGTGGGAGTGGTGCAACGATGTTTATGCGCCATATTCCGACAAAGCCCAGACAAATCCCAAAGGTCCCGAGTATGGAGACGACAGGGTGCTGCGCGGCGGCAGCTGGCAAAGTTCCCGCACCGATTGCCGAGTGAGCAGTCGCAAAAACGCCATACCCTACGACCGACAAGAAACCTACGGCCTGAGATTGGCTGTGGATATTTCGGAGTTCAGAAATTAGTATTAAGAGTTTACGAATCAACAATTCAACAATAAAAATGGCCTTTTTAAACGAATACGAAAAAATTAAACTGATAGGAAAGGGCAGTTTCGCCACCATTTGGAAAGTGCGGCACATCAAATTCGGCTATGTGCGTGCCATAAAAGTCTCCAACGAGATGGTTGAAGATGAGAACGACCCCGCCTACCAGTCGTTCCTCAACGAGTGCAAGGTGCTGCTCAAAATAGGCAACGGCTCGCATCCTAACATCGTGCATATTTACCAGCCCCGCCTTGTCGACAACCGCGCTGTGGTTGAGATGGATTATGTGGAAGGCGAAACGATAGACAAATATCTGTCGCGAGTCAAATTCATATCCATTGACGAATTCCACCGCTTTTTCGAGGAGATTGTTGGTGCGCTGGCCTATTGCCACCACGACATTTTCCGTTTCCTGATGGACCCCAACGTCGACGACCTCATAACCGACCCCAACGACGGCCAGAAATACATCATCGACGAAGCCACCGAACAACGCCTTGTGGCCAAATACGGCGTCACTCACAACGACATCCACTCCAACAACGTGATGCGTCGCAGTTACGACGGCAATTTCATCCTCCTCGACTTCGGCCTGGCCATCCAGGACGGCAAGGCTGTGAAAAGCAGTTCGCGAAGGGGAGGGGCGCTGGAATATATGTCGCCCGAAAAATTCGAGGACAGCAGTGTAATCACCACGCAGTCGGATATTTATAGCCTTGGAGTGTTGCTCTACGAGATGCTTGCCGGCCGTGTGCCTTTCCAGATGGACCCCGCACGTTTCTCGAGCAATCCCACTGCGGCCTCGTACGAGATGATGAACGCCCACAAGACCGCCATACCGCCTGCCATAGAGCCTTTGCGCCGCGAGGCTTTCGAGGCCGCCAACCCTGGCCAGACTTATGTCAAGGACTATCCAGACTGGCTTGAAGATTTGATAAACCGTTGTCTTGAAAAAAATCCCGCCGAACGTTTCGCCGATGCCAAGGCTCTGCTCGACGCTTACAAAGAACTGAAAAAGGACGAAACCGCCAAAGCCAGTTTTATTCCCAATAGTATCAAGGCAACACCAACGGCCGACGCTATTATTCCTCCTTTGCCCATTTCCAGTAACGATTCGGACGAAGTCCCCCAAAACTCTTCCGCAACTATTATTCCGCCTGCAATTCCCGAAAACAAAACATCCGACGAGGTGTTGCCCAAGCCATCGGCCACGACAATAATACCGCCGCCCTTGCCGCCACGCAACACTCCGGACGTGCCCTCGGCAAAAGCCACTTCAACAACGAATCCAGAACCTGTTAAGCGTGTTGCTACTCCGCCATCCCCCCAAAAGAAATCTCATGCAGGTTTGGTGTTAGGCATTGTGTTTGGAGTGCTGGTTTTACTTGCAGGTCTGGGATTATTGGGGATGTATCTGTATGGAGTTTACGAAGAGTCGCAGTACGATCATTACTATACCTATGCCAACAGTCTTATCCTGCGCTCCTCTGCGGTGAAGAAAAAGGATAACTCCAACAAAATCGCCTCCTTGCCGTATGGCACTGAACTTTTGATGGTTAACCACGGCGCAACATGGTCGGAGGTAAAAGCCAAAACTACCGACGGCAAACAAGAAGGTTATGTTTCGTCCGACTATATCCTTTCGCAGTCCGACTTTTTCCTGCTCGACGGCATTTTCAGCAACCAAGCGGCACGAAATCAGATCAACGACTCCAAATATCGCGATGCACTTATAAATTATTATAAGGAACACAACTATCGTGGAGACATCAGCGATGAGGCATACAAGGCAATGGGGCGTGAAAGGTCGTCCGACACACGGCAGATTTGGCTATTGACAGGATACGACGGAAATTATAGCTCCATTTATAAAACAAAGGCATACAATACACAATCCAAAAACGACGATTTGGTTGTTGTGCTCGAAAGATACGAGAACAATATCTGCACTGCCCGGAGACTTGTCTATTTCTACATCGACAACGACGGCAAGAGCTATGTCATGTACGAGGACGACAATCCCGATTCCGACAGAATTAAAAACGTTTCCGTATCCACAAGCTGGTGGACGGGTAACAAAGTTTTTAACGTGGAATATTATTGACAATCAGCATGTTGCGAAATTAGAAAAACGTCAGTGACAAGAACTTTGAATCTACAGAAATTGTTTTTTCGCACAAAGTTGTGAAAAAACAATTTTTTTTTCGTATTTTTGCAAAGATAAGCCAAACGGCTGTTAGATGCAGTTTGGTTGAATTAAACTTTTGTGTTACAACAGAATAAATAAAAAAACAACGATAAAATTATGGATTTCAGCTTATCAAAAACCGAAGAACTCTTTCTGCAGATGATACGCGAATTTGCAGAAAAAGAGGTAAAACCCCTTGCCGCCGAAGTTGACGAGGAGGAACGTTTCCCGATAGAGACCGTTCAGAAAATGGCCAAGATCGGTCTGATGGGTATCCCCATCCCGAAAGAATACGGCGGAGCCGGCGGAACCAACATCATGTACGGCATGGCCGTAGAGGAACTCTCGCGCGCCTGCGCCACCACCGGCGTGATACTCTCCGCACACACCTCTCTCTGCTGCGCTCCCATCATGGAAAACGGCACCGAGGAACAGAAACAGAAATACCTGCCCAAACTCGCCTCTGGCGAATGGATCGGCGCTTTTGGCCTTACCGAACCCAACGCCGGCACCGACGCCGCTGGTCAGCAGACCATCGCCGTGCTCGACGGCGACGAATGGGTGCTCAACGGCAGCAAGATATTTATCACTAACGGCAGCTACGCCAACGTGTTCATCATCATCGCCATGACCGACAAAAGCCTCGGCACCAAAGGCATCAGCGCTTTCATCGTTGAAAAGACCGACCCGGGCTTCAGCATTGGCAAGAAAGAAAAGAAAATGGGTATCCGCGGCTCGGCAACCACAGAGCTTATCTTCGAGGACTGCCGTATTCCCAAGGACCGTCAGCTCGGCCAGCTCGGCAAAGGCTTCGGCCTTGCTATGAAAACCCTCGACGGTGGCCGTATCGGTATCGCCGCTCAGGCTCTCGGTATCGCACAAGGCGCTATGGACGAGACAGTTAAATACACCAAAGAACGCAAACAGTTCGGCCGCAGCATCAGNNTTCCAGATGGCCGACCTCGAGACCAAAGTGCAGGCCGCCCGTTTGCTCGTGCGCTCGGCACACTACAAAAAAGACCACGGCATGCCTTATTCCGCCGACGCAGCAATGGCAAAACTGTTCTGCGCCGAAACGGCAATGGAAGTTACCACCAAGGCAGTGCAGTTCCACGGCGGCTACGGCTACACCCGCGAATATCCCGTTGAACGCATGATGCGCGACGCCAAGATCACCGAAATTTACGAAGGCACAAGCGAAGTGCAACGCATGGTAATCGCTGGCAAGTTATTTAAATAAAATTAGTGACTCGTGATTAGTTACGTGATTAGACAAATGCAATTGTCGATTCACTAATCACCAACCACTAATCACCAAAAAGAAATAAAAAAACAATGAAAATAGTAGTTTGCATAAAACAAGTGCCGGACACCACCGAGGTTAAGATCAACCCCCAAACCGGTACACTTATACGCGAGGGCGTTCCCAGCATTATGAACCCCGACGACAAAGGCGGACTGGAATTCGCCCTGCAGCTGAAAGAACAGTACGGTGCCCACGTCACCGTCATCACCATGGGCTTGCCTCAGGCCGACGCTATCCTGCGCGAAGCTCTGGCAATGGGCGTTGACCGCGCCATCCTGCTCACCGACCGCAAACTCGGCGGCGCAGACACCTTGGCAACCTCCAGCGCTCTGGCAGGTGCCCTCCGCACAATGGATTACGACCTCATCATCACCGGCCGTCAGGCTATCGACGGCGACACCGCACAGGTGGGACCCCAGATTGCCGAACACCTCGACCTGCCGCAGGTTAGCTACCTCGAACATCTCGAATACGACGGCAACAAGACTTTCACCATCCGCAAACAGACCGAAGAGGGCTATCAGGTGCTCCAGATGGACGCTCCCTGCCTCGTCACCGTTCTGGCATCGGCAGTGAAACCGCGTTATATGAGCGTCAGCGGCATCGTGGATGCCTACAGCCGCGAAGTGGAAGTGTGGAACGCCGACAAAATCGACGTGCCCGAAGAACGTATCGGCAAAGCTGGCTCGCCCACAAGCGTGTTCAAATCGTTCCCCAAGAGCCTCAAACCCGCCGGCGAGACCTTCGAAGTGTCGCCCGAAGAGGCTGTCGAGCTGATTGTCAACAAACTGAAAGAAAAACACATCATCTAACCCTTTAAACAGAAATAGAAATGGATATATCACAATATAAAGACGTTTATGTTTTCGCCGAACAGCGCGACGGCGTTATCCAGAATGTGGCTTTCGAACTGCTTGGCAAAGCCCGCGACTTGGCCGACACCCTCGGCGAGAAAGTCGTAGCTATACTTTTGGGCAACGGCATCAAGGACAAAGCCCAGCAACTTATTGCCAGCGGCGCCGACAAGGTTTTCGTGGTTGACAACGAACTGCTGAAAGACTATCTCACAGAGCCTTACGCCCAAGCCATCACACAAATTATCCAAAGCCAGAAACCCAGCATTTTCCTGTTGGGCGCCACCACCATCGGCCGTGACCTCGGTCCGCGTCTGAGCGCACGCAACGTTACCGGCCTCACCGCCGACTGCACCAAGCTGGAGATTGGCGAGAACCGCGAGCTGCAGATGACTCGTCCCGCCTTCGGTGGCAACCTTATGGCTACCATCCTCTGCAAGGAACACCGTCCGCAGATGAGCACCGTGCGTCCGGGCGTTATGCAGCGCATCCCTGTCGACAACAGCCGCACTGGCGAAGTGGTGGACTTTGCACCCAATTTCGACATGGCCAAGATTAACCGCGTGAAACTGGTTAAGACCGTGAAAGAAGAGAAATCCGTGGCCGACATCTCCGAAGCCAAGATACTCGTCTCCGGCGGTCGTGGCGTTGGCAACAAGGAAGGTTTCCAGAAACTCGAGGCTCTGGCCAAAGAGCTGGGCGGCGAAGTGTCGTCGAGCCGTGCCATGGTCGATGCAGGCGTTATGGAACAGAGCCGTCAGGTGGGACAAACGGGCAAGACCGTGCGTCCGAACCTCTACATGGCCTGCGGCATCAGCGGCGCCATCCAGCACCTTGCAGGTATGGAAGAAAGCGAATTTATCATTGCCATCAACAAAGATAAATACGCACCCATCTTCAACGTTGCAGACCTCGGCATTGTGGGCGACTTGCACAAAATTGTGCCCATGCTCACCGAAAAGCTGAAAACAATGAAATAATTTGTTTTTTGTTATAATTCACCGCACGACCTGTTTTTAATCGATTGGTTTGATTGAAAGCAGGTTGTGTCTTTTTGGAAGGTAAAAGTGTGCAAAACAGTCGGTTATAGCAGTTTGTTCTATTCTTTCTTCAAGATTGGGACGTTCACCATCGGCGGCGGCTACGCCATGATTCCGCTGATGGAGGATATCCTTGTGGACAAACGTCAATGGATTGACAAAGAGGAGTTTATGAACATCCTCTCCATCTCGCAGGCCATGCCAGGTGTTTTTGCTGTCAATATGGCCACAAACATCGGCTACAAGCTGAAAGGCGTGCGTGGCTCGGTGGTGGCCGTTCTGGGCAATATCCTTGTGCCTGTGGCGATAATACTGCTGTTGGCGATTTTCTTCCGACAATTCCGTGAAAACCAAGTAATTGAAGCCATTTTCAAAGGTCTGCGTCCCGCCGTGGTGGCATTGATAGCCGCACCGGTGTTCAGTATGGCCAAGACTGCGCGTATTTCGTGGCAGAATTTCTGGATTCCGATACTTTCGGCACTCCTGATCTGGCTTCTGGGCGTGTCGCCCGTCATCGTCATCCTTGTGGCAGGAGTAGCAGGCTTTGTGTATGGCCGCATCAAAGTAGGGAAGGAGGGTAGTGCGAAATGATAATTCTGCGTCTTTTCCTGATTTTCTGCAAGATAGGCATATTCACTTTCGGTGGCGGCTATTCGATGGTGGCCCTGATTCAGAACGAGGTGGTGGAGAAATACCACTGGCTCACAGCCGAGGAGTTCACCGACCTGCTTGCCGTCAGCCAGATGACTCCCGGCCCCGTGGGCATCAACACCGCCACTTACACGGGCTACACCGTGGTACTGAACAACGGCGGCGAGCCGTGGATGGGTGTCGTGGGGTCGCTTGTGGCTTCGTTTGCCGTGATATTGCTGCCGTTTATAGCCATGCTTCTGCTTTGTCGTTTCTTGGCCAAGCACCGCGACAATCCCATTATTGACATTATTTTCAGGGTGTTGCGTCTTACGGTTGTCGGATTGATTGCCGCCGCCGCCATTTCGCTCGCCTCGGTGGAGAATTTCGGAAGTTGGGACATCTCGCACAAGCAGGTGATAATAAGCGTTGCGCTTTTTGTCGCCGTGTTTGTGGCTTCGTTCAAATTCAAGAAAAGTCCTATAATGCTGCTGCTAGCGAGCGGTGCGGTGGGATTCTTGGCGTATTATGTGTTTTGATAATTCGATAATGTTATGACCAAAGGAAATTACAAAAAAAGCATCAACCTGCATTTCTCCATAATGCTTTGCATCGGGGTTATCTCGTTGTTTTTTTGCATTCTGTCGCAGTTCAACGCATCGTTTTCGAAACCTGCTGAAAGCCATACCACACAAATCGTCCTTGCCATGCTCACCGTTCTAATAGCGGCTTTGCAGTACTTCTACACCCGCAACATACTCAAGAACCGTCTTGCCCGACTCCTAAATCTTGACACGCCCGAACAGAAAGTGTCTAAATATCACTCACTAATGTTGCAAAGTTTTTATATGTCGGCCTTGTCGCTTGCCGCCATAGCTTTGCTTAGCTGTTTTGTGCAGAACAATATTTTGATTTGTTTGGAAGGACTTGTTTTTCTGTTTTCTGTTATGTTGCTGAACCCCAGTGCATACCGCATGAAAATGGACCTACAGCTTTCCGAAAAAGAGATTGCAGAAATTTATGGCGAAAACTGGGACAAATAACCAAAACATTATGAAAAACTCCGAAACTATATGTGCCGTTTCCACCCCTCAGGGAGTAGGTGGCATTGCAGTTGTCCGAATATCGGGAAATAACGCCAAACAACTATGTTTCAACGTTTTAAGAGCTGGAGTAGGGGAGGGCAGAGCAGTCGATTTCAAGGCCAACAGCTCGCAATTCTGTCGCTTTTACGACGGCGAAACTTTGATTGACGAAGTGGTTGCCACCTTTTTCGCAGCCCCGCATTCGTACACGGGCGAGGATGTGGTGGAAATCTCCTGTCACGGATCGGCTTATGTCCAGCAGAGAATTATGGAAACGCTTATCCGCAACGGTGCCAGGAGTGCCGAGGCGGGTGAGTTTACCATGCGGGCCTTTGTGAACGGAAAGATGGACTTGGCGCAGGCCGAGGCTGTCGCCGACCTTATCGACTCGCAGTCGGAGGCCTCGCACAAACTGGCTATGAACCAGATGCGTGGCGGCTTCTCGAAAAAAATGTCCGAACTGCGTCGGCAGCTCGTCGATTTGTCGGCACTGCTGGAGCTGGAGCTCGATTTTAGCGACGAGGAGGTGGAATTTGCCGACCGTGACAATCTTTTTTCAATAATCCAATCAATCGACAATGAGGCAACAACCCTCATACGCTCTTTCCGTAGCGGCAACGCCATCAAAAACGGTGTGCCGGTAGCCATCGTGGGACGTCCCAACGTGGGCAAATCCACTTTGCTCAACGCTTTGCTCAACGACGACCGCGCCATTGTTTCCGACATCCCCGGAACCACCCGCGACACAGTGGAGGACACCATCGTGCTTGATGGCGTAACTTACAGATTTATAGACACAGCCGGCATCCGCGAAAGCAACGACGACATCGAAAACATCGGCATAGAACGCTCTTACAAAGCCGCCGAAAAAGCGATGATTGTGCTTTATGTGGCCGACACCACGCAAAGTACGCCCAAAAGTCTCGAAAACGACATCGCCGACTTGCGTAACAAAGTGGATTTCAGCGACAAACATCTTTTCGTCCTGCTCAACAAAACCGACAAAGCTCCGGCTTTTGATTGCCGCATTTCCGAAGCCGAAACATTACCGATTTCCGCCAAAAACGAAAAAGATATTTCGCTTGTAATAAACAAAATAACGACTTTACTTAAATCTGAACTTCAACAAAACGATACCATGCTTACCAACCTTCGGCATTACGAGGCGATGTGCAACATACAGTCGTCCGTAAAGGCTGTGGAAAACGGCTTGCACATTGGACTTACCGCAGATTTGTTGATGATAGATATCCGCCAGGCGCTTTATTACATCGGACTGATTACCGGACAAGTCTCTACAGATGAGATACTTGGCACGATATTTGGTCGTTTCTGTATTGGAAAATAATCATCATCGGCACCTTATTATATATATGTATATCGCAGGCCTCCGAAAATTCGGTTTGCAAAATTGACATTTTTTTCGTACTTTTGCACGATTTTTTCTAAAACCTCTGTTTTATGCAAAACATTAGAAATATAGCAATTATAGCTCACGTGGACCACGGCAAGACCACTCTCGTGGACCGCATGTTGCACCAGGCCAAGCTTTTCCGCGAAAATCAGGAGACAGCCGATCTTATTCTCGACAACAACGATTTGGAACGCGAACGCGGAATAACAATCCTTTCCAAGAACGTCTCCATACGCTATAAAGGCTGTAAAATCAACATTATAGACACTCCGGGCCACAGCGATTTCGGCGGCGAGGTGGAGCGTGTGCTTAACATGGCCGACGGTGTTCTGCTTGTGGTGGATGCTTTCGAAGGTCCTATGCCGCAGACTCGTTTTGTTTTGCAGAAAGCCATCGAACTGAACCTCAAACCTATAGTGGTAATAAATAAGGTGGATAAACCCAACTGCAACCCCGAAATGGCTCAGGAAGCCGTTTTCGACCTGATGTTCAACCTCGGAGCCACCGAGGAACAGCTAGATTTCCCGACAGCTTACGGCTCGTCGAAACAGGGCTGGATGAGCGACGACTGGACCAAACCCACCGAAGATATTTCCTATCTGATGGATTTGATAATCAACACAATACCTGCGCCCGAATGTCCCGAAGGTAACACCCAGCTGATGATTTCCTCGCTCGACTATTCGTCGTACGTGGGACGCATTGCAGTGGGACGTCTGCACCGAGGCACTCTTCAGGCTGGTCAGGATGTGATGCTCGTGCGTCGCGACGGCGAACAGGTGCGTTCCAAAATAAAGGAACTGTATGTATTTGAGGGACTTGCCAAAGAAAAAATCAAAACTCCCGTTGAAGCCGGTGAGATTTGTGCCATGCTAGGACTGGAAAACTTCGACATCGGCGACAGCATCTGCGACATCGAAAATCCCGAGCCGTTGCCACCGATCAAAGTCGATGAGCCTACAATGAGTATGTTGTTCACAATCAACAACTCGCCGCTGTTTGGCAAGGACGGCAAATATGTAACTTCGCGTCACCTGCGCGACCGTCTGTACCGCGAATTGGAGAAAAACCTCGCACTGCGCGTTGAAGAGACCGATTCGCCTGATTCGCTGATAGTTTACGGCCGCGGAGTGCTGCATCTCTCAATACTTATCGAAACCATGCGCCGCGAGGGTTACGAACTGCAAGTGGGACAGCCCAAGGTGATTATAAAAGAGATAGACGGCGAAAAATGCGAACCCGTTGAACAGCTTACAATACTTGTTCCCGAGGAATTTTCGAGTAAGGTGATAAATATCGTAACCCAGCGCAAAGGCGAGGTGGACACCATAAACACCAAAGGCGACCGCGTACAGCTCGATTTCACCATTCCTTCGAGGGGAATTATCGGACTGAGCAACCAGTTGCTGACTATCTCCAACGGTGAGGCCATTATTGCACACCGTTTCAAGGCTTTCGAGCCGTGGAAAGGCGATTTCGGATTCAAGAAAATGGGTGCTCTGATAGCCAAAGAACCTGGTGTGGCTACAGCCTACAGTATCAGTAAGTTACAGGACCGTGGACCATTTTTCATCGAGCCAGGAGACGAAGTTTACGCCGGACAAGTGATAGGAGAGAGCCTAAGACCTGATAATGACATAGTTATAAACGTTGTTACTGCCAAAAACCTCACAAATATGCGTACCAAGTCCGCCGATGAAAAATCGACGACAACTCCGCCGATTAAATTTTCTTTGGAGGAAGCTTTGGAATACATCCGCGACGACGAATATCTTGAGATCACTCCAAAAGCATTACGTATCCGAAAAATTATTCTCGACGAAACCGCACGTAAACGTTCACGAATTCACGAAGCTAATATTGAGGAATAAATTTTAAATTTTTTGTTATTTTGTGGCCGGACTTAATTCGTAATGAATTAGTCTGGCTTTTTTATAAATCTCAACTCATTTTCTTTGCGATATTTTTCTTTTCCTTTATAATTATACAGAAATATTCAATTTTCATGGACTTATTTGTAAGAGGCTTTTGGCATCAATTTCCACATTATAGTTATATTATATGTTTTGTTATATAATTTATATTATGTTAAGTAAAACATTAAAAACACCAAAAGGGCTGGCTCCAGACTCTCCTATGATAATAATTTAAATTGAAAATTGAAAAATGAAAAATGATAATTTAAATAAAATGTGTGAAAATCAAGGAAAAATATTTGGATTAAAAAGTAAGGTTGATTTTGTGAAAAAAAAAGCGTATATTTGCAAGTTGGGAAAAAAATCATTCTACAGTCAAACTGACTGACTATGAGTTATTAACCCCAAAATATACTATAAATTGGAATAAAAACATAAAAAAATGCATATAGCAATCGCAGGGAATATCGGTTCCGGAAAAACTACCCTTACCGGACTTTTGGCCAAACACATGAATTACGAAACGTTGTACGAAAGTACCGACAACAATCCGTATTTGAACAGTTTCTACGAAGACATGCGTCGTTGGTCTTTCAATTTGCAGATTTATTTCCTGCATACACGTTTTAAACAAGTGCTTGATATTCAGCGTGCTGAAAAGAACGTCATTCAAGATCGCACTTTATACGAAGATGCGTATATCTTTGCTCCAAACCTGCACGACATGGGTTTGATGAACACCCGCGATTTTGAGAACTACCTGTCTATCTTTGAATTACTTTCGTCGTTTATCAAATATCCTGACCTGCTCATATATCTTCGCGGAAGCGTTCCGACACTTGTAAAACAGATCCAGAAACGCGGTCGCGACTACGAAAACACCATCCGTCTGGATTACCTCTCGAGCCTCAATCAGCGCTACGAGGAATGGATTGACCACTACGACAAAGGCAAACTCCTTATTATTGACATTGAGGAACTTAACTTTGCTGACAATCCCGACGACCTGGGCTCGGTAATCAACAAAATCAACGCAGAAATACACGGACTTTTCTAACAAAACTCCCGATGAACGTTATTGGCATCATCCCTGCTCGTTACGCTTCCACGCGCTTTCCCGGCAAGCCTCTGGCTATGATTCAAGGCAAGCCGATGATACAGCATGTGTACGAACGAGTGTCGCAAATGGCGCAATTGACCGATGCCATTGTAGCCACCGATGATGTCCGTATAATGAATTGTGTATCAGCCTTTGGCGGCAAAGCGATGATGACCAGCGAATTGCACAAAAGCGGCACCGACCGTTGTGGCGAAGTCCTGAAAAATCTTTTGTCTCAAGGCCTTAGCCCCGATGTCGTTGTAAATATCCAAGGCGACGAACCGTTTGTGGAACACACTCAGATAGAACAACTTATCTGTTGCTTTGACGATGCTTGCGTGCAAATTGCCACACTTAAGAAAAAAATACGTTCCAATGACGAACTTCTTTCGCCAAATGCTGTGAAAGTGGTTTGCGACACGAACGGCAACGCTTTGTATTTCAGCAGGTTCGCTATTCCATACCAGCGTGGCTTTGAACAGAATTTATGGCTCGAAAACCACGATTATTACAAACATATCGGTATTTACGCCTATCGCAGCGAAACCTTGCTGAAACTCATCACCCTACAACAAAGCGAGTTGGAAAAATGCGAATCGCTTGAACAACTTCGTTGGCTCGACAACGGCTTCAAAATCAGAGTTAAAGAAACAAATCACGAAAACATCGCAATAGACACACCAGAAGATTTATTAAAACTGAAAAACATATCATTATGAACATAACCGACCATATTGTATCACTGCTTAAAAGCGGTAAAAATGTTGAATTGAACGGCTTCGGTGCCTTTATAATAAAGACACAGGACGCTTATTTGGACGAAAGCACAAACACTTTTTACCCAGCTAAGCAAACCGTTGAATTCCAACCTTATACCGAGGATAAAGGTAATATCGTTGAGTTGATTGCCCGAAAAGAGTGCGTCGACGAGAACACCGCAAGAAGAATGTGGCAGAACTATTCCGGCGCTTTGACAGAAAAACTGCAATCGCAGCACAGCCACACTTTCCCCGAATTGGGCGACATGAGACTGGAAGACGGCGAATATCGCTTCTACCCTATCGACGGACTTAACCTGCTGGGCAACAACGAGTCCTATAAGCCTATCGTCGGTGTGGAAAAGTTTGAAACAAACGCCGAAGAAGACCCTTTCGCAGCATTTGACAATCCCGAAAGCGTTGCCCCTGTTGTTGAGGAAACAATTCAAGAACCTGAACCCGAGTCAGAACCAGAACCTGTAAATCAAGACGAACCTACGGAAACAGAAGAAACTAAACCGGAGGAACAACCTGAACCCGAACCTGTGGCCGAAGTCGTAGCGGTTGCCGCAGAAACAATAGAACCAACCGAAAACGCTCCCGCAGAGACTTCCGAGCCTACCCCCTCCCCTGCCCCGGCCGATGAAGTAGCTCCCGTACAACCTGCTGAAAATAAGGAAGATACGAACAATATAGCCGACGATTTGCAGAATATCTTGGACGAAGAACCTGACACACAAAAGTTAAAAGAGAAAAATCGTAAAAACAAACGAGGAATAAGAATCATTATTATTCTGCTTATAATATTGTTGCTACTGTTATGGGGTGGTGCGGCATTCTATTATTTCTTTATTTACAAGAAAAATGCCAATCCCCTTGTTCAGGACAACGACAAGCCTGCTGTGGCACAGACCGACAGCACTTTGACATCGGAACAGCAGCCGCTTAAATCCGGCGAAAATGAAGGCGACGCCGAAATTGTTCCCGAGCAAGAGCCCGAGGCTGAGCCTGAAACCGATACAAAATCGGAAACTCTGGCCGCAGAAGAGACCACTGCCGACGCAAGCAACGATAACAGTTCGGTGAACAACGCCGCTGCCGACTACGACTACAACAAATTCAATTCGGCTTTCGCCTACGACCTCTCCACCGTTACGGTAAACGACCCCGATGCCGTTGAAACAAACAAGAGCCAGATTCTTAAACGTCTGTCGGGTAAGATTAAAGCTTTTGTTACCAGCAAGCAATACTCCACGGCTGCCGACAAACTCCAGGCAAAACTTGGCGAATTCGTTACCGAACGTCTTGAGGACAAATTTGGCAGTCACCCCGAAGATTTCCAAATTGCCGATCTTATGCCCTACACTACCGACAACTTTGTACGCAAATACGTCGGCGACGAGCTGCAGACACGTAAGCAACGCCGTGTGCGCTACGAGGTTATCGAAGAAATCTTGGAAAACAACATCCTCGGCCAATATCTCGACGAACTTGTCAACGCCGGCGAGGTATCCAAAGATGTGTTTAAGGCTCCTCCCGCCCCGGTTTACACCGCACCGCTCTACACCAGTCCCAAACAAGGTTTCGATGTTATAGCAGGTACTTATCGCGACAAACAGTCGGCAATGAAAATGGCTTCGAATTTGCGTAAAAAAGGTGCCGGAGCCTACGTCATAGAAAGAGGCGGATTATATTATGTTAGTGCCGGTAGCGCTCCGTCGCGCACCGCCGCCGACAAGGTGCTGTTCCAGCTAAAGACTTGGTACACAAGCAACCTCTCTATCAAACAATGGTAAAATAATACAATGGCGGAAATCGGTTTCAAGGTTTCCGCCATTATTATATACTTTCGTAAAACAATGGGTAAAAACAAATTAGCACGTTTCGAGGAGAACCTTACCTTCCCAAACCTTTTCCAGGTTTCGTACGAGGATTTGAAGGACAACAAATTTGAGATGAAAGGCCGTTGGCACGAGCAGTTTTTCGGCAACGACAACCCCATAGTCCTCGAACTGGGCTGCGGCAAAGGCGAATACACCGTAGCGTTGGCGCGCAAATACCCCGAAAAGAACTTCATCGGCATCGACATCAAAGGCGCACGGCTGTGGCGCGGATGCAAGACATCCAACGAGGAAGGGATGAAAAACGTGGCTTTCATACGCACACGCATCCAGCTGATAGAGCAGTTTTTCGCCGCCGGCGAGGTGTCGGAAATCTGGGTTACCTTCCCTGACCCACAGCCGAAGAAACCCAACAAACGCCTCACCTCGGAGCGTTTTCTGTCGTACTACAAGAACATCCTGCGTCCCGACAGCACCATACATCTGAAAACCGACTCCTATGAGTTGTACGACTACACTTTGAACGAGGTCATCCCGCAAGGCAACTACCAAGTGGTTTTCGCCACCGACGACCTCTACGGCACTCCCCGCGACCTCGAAGTGTGCGAGGTGCGTACTTTCTACGAAAGCATGTTCCTAAAAGAAGGGAAGAAAATCACTTACATTCAGTTCAAAATCTGAACTTAGTAATACATTATAAATAATAAACGTATGAAAAGAAAATCATTATTTTTCGTGTTTTTTATATTATTGGGCTGCTCTGTCATAGCCCAAAGTATAAGCATCAAGGGGACTGTGGTTGATGCTGTAGATGGCGAGCCGCTTTCGTATTGCAACTGCTTTCTGAAAAGCTCCAACGTGGGCACGGCAACAGGCTTGGACGGCCGTTTCGACATCAAAACCCGACCGGACAATCTGCCCGACAGCCTTACCATACAGTATATCGGTTACGAGAGCCGTACCTTGGCCGTGAGCAAGAAAGGTAAGAATTTTGGCAAAATCGCCCTCACACCCCGCAACACCGAACTTAAGGACGTGGTTGTTAAGAGCAAACCGAGAAATTGGAACAAAACACTGAAAGGAGTTTTCGACAGCTGTATTTACAAGACTTATCCAACGCCCTGCGTGTCGACGGTTTATTATAAAGAGTCGGCAGGCTTTGAAGGAAAGAAAATGGACAAGACAGAGGTGGCCGTAAATGTGTTGTTCCCAAAAAAGAACAGCAGGTCGATGAAACGCGACTGGATGCTTTTCGGCAACTGCGGCACTGCCGACGAGAGCTATTTTGTGACCGGATTGCGGAAATACGAGCAGGGAAAACTCGTTCTCCATCCCGAAGAGACTCCCAACTATTACGGCATCTTTGACTGCAACAGCCTAACACAATTGTTGAACAACAATGTGTATTTCTATAGAAACGTATATTTCGAAAAAATGGCCGCAAAAGCTATGTTCCGACTGGTGAAAATAGACACCATAGACGGGAATACGGTTTACACAATTGAAGGTCAGTTCAATGAAAAAGACAAATCAACAACCGAACTTTCAATCAGTTTCGACGAGACGCACAAAACCATCTATAACTACTATCTAAAAAATACCACAGCCACAAAAAATGGTGGGCAGGTTACATATAGCGAGACCTACAACTTCCGCGTTACTAATGGTTTGGCTATACCCTTGTACTTTCGATTCCAAACCACGGAGCAGGATTCGAAAAACGCCAAGGTGTTCACCATCTGCAACGAGGCGCTGTTTTCCGACACACGTTTGCCCAACGAGAAGGAAAGTCTCGGCAAAGAATCCAACACCAAAAACAGCTTTGAATTTCAGGGAATTACCTACGACAAAGAGTTTTGGGACAACTACACCATTGTTGAGTAAAAAGACCTAGCCACCAAAAATAATGCTGCGTTGCATTTCAGTAACACCGTATCGTTTATCTCATTATCTTTTTGGCCATTTCGCTGAACAGTTGAAAACACCTTTTGATACTTTTTTGTCCTAGTTTATAGTGAGTTGCGATTTCGTTTTGACATTGTTCCAAAACTTTTTGAAAAAAAAGTTTGGATAATCAAAAAAATAATCATATTTTTGCAAAAGCAAGTTGTGAATGATTTTCCAAATTGCATAAATATAGTATTAACCAAACAGTATAACAAATGAAAAAATATGGTATTTTCTTGGCAATAGCAATGCTGGCAAGCACGGCTGTTTTTGCACAGGAAGGAATTCTCAAACTGCCGAAATACAAGTTCGGTTTCGGCTTGAAAGGTGGCGTGAACATAGCCAATATGCGCTACACATTCGACGAGTTCGCCGACTACGAGAATTCGTTCCTCGTTAAACCTCAATTCGGTATTTTTGCCGACTTCCCAATAGTTCCACAATTCTCTATAGGCGGAGAGTTCGACTATTACGGTCGTGGAGTGGAAATGAAAAAATATATTGATAAAAACTACGGCAATGTTGACTACCGCATCGATGCACAGTATTTCGACATACGCATGCCGTTAGTTTACTCGTTTAAACCGCGATACATGTTCACCCCTTATGTAGTGCTGGCCCCTGGCTTGGGCATCGCAAAAGGAGGTACAATGAGCTATAAAAGCGACATTATCGCAGGGGAAGACGATAACGGCGTAGAATATTGCGAAGACTTGAAACTAAACCTCACCAAGAAAAACTTCAGGAGCTTGGATTTCAACCTGTTCCTTGGTGCAGGTATCAACTACCCCATTCCCTTGGCAAACGGTCACAGACTGAACATAGGTCTAGAGGCTGGCTACAACTGGGGATTCATCAACACTTTCTCAAAGGATGAACTTGACGAAAATCCCACACCTGATGTTACACAACCCAACACCACCGGATCGGTAAATGTTGACAACATCCTTTACCAAGGTGTAACCAACCAGGGCGGACGTTTCAACCGTGGCATAGAGGTGACTCTCCGTGTTGGCCTCGCCTTGTTCGACGCTCCAAAGACTCCCAAAAAAGAAAAACCACAACCCATCATTGTTGAAAAAACCGACACTGTTGTTGACACCGTGGTGAAATATGTGCACAAAGAATGCTACACCCTCGACGAGCTTGCAGCAATGCTCGAACAGGGAAAGAATATCGCCGACAAGCGTGCGTGCATCTTCGACATGAAATTTGAGTTCGACTCCGACAAACTCAAAAACGAGTCCAAACCCATACTCGACAAAGTTTACAAAATGCTGAAAGCCGACAGCGACCTGCGCATACAAATTAACGGCCACACCGACAGCATAGGCACCGACCAGTACAACCAAAACCTCTCGGAACGCCGTGCCAAATCGGCAGCCAACTACCTTGTGAACAAAGGTATAAGCCGCTACAGGATAACATGCACCGGATACGGTGAGGACTATCCTATCGACACTAACGCCACTGAACAGGGTCGCGCACGCAACCGCCGCGTGGAAATCGAATTTAGAAAACAAAAATAGCGTCTAACCTCAAAAATGAATATTATCATGAAAAAATATAGAAACATTCTTGTAGCATCTTTTATTGCTGCAGCTTCAGTAATGGCAGTGTCGTGTCTGAAGGACGAGGAAACCTACCAAGACGAACAGGGTGCCAACGCCTCTCGCGGCACCATCGTTTTGCCATATCATCTTGCTTCTTATGATGTTGAACTCAACTACAATGACAGTTATCCGTTTACACCACCTCTTCTCACTTTAGATGCTGAAAACGCAGCGACACTACCTAATACTATTGGCCACGACCATCCCACTGCTGGTGGAGGAATATACACTGAAAAATTGGACACTATTGATTTGGCCAACCGTGTTTACCACCACACGTTGACAATCCATTACGACAATGTTCCTGTTGGAAAACATGCTGTAATACTAAATTGTCCGTTTGTAGTGAACAAAGGTAATAAAAGCTATCATGATTATTACCTCGACATAAAAGTCCCCATAATCAACTTGGATACAACCATATCAAACCAATTTGAAGAATATGGCGGTGGATACGACTACAGATTCGAATTTACGGTACCTGATAAAAAGTAAGGGACAGTAGAAAAACACCTATCACAAAAAACAGGCGTATAGGTCAAATTGC
>DBXF01000037.1:0-30180 GCA_002309295.1 Bacteroidales bacterium UBA1219
CTTCGCGAGATCTTGTAAATCTTGTTGATTATTATTGTTCTCATGCTTGCCTTTGGCTCGCGAATTGCGCAGCAATCGTGAACTCCGCTGAAATCAATTAAAAATTGTGAACAAATCTTTTAAATCTTGTAAATTGCTTTCGCCTTCGGCGAAAAATTGTTTAGATTTATTAGATTTCAGCCCGAAGGGCTAGGAGAATATAAATTGCCCGCATGGCAAGTAGAATTTCAATTATCAATTCTCAACTTTCAATTTCAAACTGACCACTGACTACTGACCACTGACCACTAATTGTCTCAGCCACTGTATCTCGTCGGGCCAGCGCATCGGGTCGGGGGTTTCGAGGATGATGGGCATATTGTCGAAACGGGGGTCGTTCATAAAACGCACGAAAAAGTCCTTGCCCATCGCGCCCAAGCCAATGCTCTCGTGACGGTCCACGTGGCTGCCTGCGCCTTTCTTGCTGTCGTTGAGGTGCACGGCCCGCAGGTATTTGAAACCTATCACGTTTTCGAATTCCTCCATGGCGAACTGGTAGCCCATCTCGGTGGTAAGGTCGTAGCCGGCGGCTAGGGTGTGGCAGGTGTCGATGCACACTCCCACCCTGCTTTTGTCGTTGATGCCTTCTATGATGCGGGCTATGTGCTCGAAACGCCAGCCGAGGTTGGTGCCCTGTCCGGCGGTGTTTTCTATCACTGCCGTTACGCCGTGGGTTTGCGCAAGGGCGGCGTTCACCTCGCGGGCAATCTGGTCGAGACAGGCCTCCTCGCTCATGCGGTTGAGGTGACTGCCCGGATGGAAGTTGAGCATACGCAGTCCGAGCTGCTCGGCACGGCGCATCTCGTCGAGGAAAGCGGTGCGCGACTTGGCAAGAGTCTCCTCGTCGGGCGAGCCGAGGTTGATAAGGTAGCTGTCGTGCGGCAGCACGTAGTCGGGACTGAAACCGCGGTCGGCAAGCAAGGCTTTGAAACCGACAATCTCAAGCTCCGGCAGAGGCTTACTCACCCATGCGCGCTGGTTGCGGGTGAAAAGGGCAAAAGCGTCGGCACCGATGGCCTCAGCGTTGAGGATGGCGTTGCCCACACCACCCGACGCACTTACGTGTGCTCCAATATGTTTCGGCATAATGATGATGGTTGTTATTATTATTTTTACACATTTGCAGGGGCGGAGAGTTCTCCGCTTCGCTATCGAAAGGTCCACTGGACCTTTCTTCACCCCTGCCTAGTATATTTTGCCCTTACAGGGCTATCCTACTCTATCCCAGCTCCTCGCGCAACTCTTTCCTGAATTTTTCTTTCAGCGACGCCCTCACCAGTCCGCTTACACGATGGTGACCGCCACGACAAACCCGGTGTCCGCCACAATAGCTGGGCCGATTAAGCCTTTCCACATCCGCCGAACAGTTCTCTGCAATAAGTCTCGACGGGGAATTCTTCGAAACCTCGTCCAAATGATGTTTATTACGTCTGTCAGAACAGTCGTATTCCTTCTTCATCCATTTGTTTCGCAAATAACTACGGCTCATTTTTCAAAAGTGTTTCCATAATTCATAGAAACGCGCTAGAGCACGTCTCTACAAATTCTAATCACAAATCACTATTCACTAACTACGTATTTTCGCTTCCAGTTTGGTCTCGAAGGTTTTCTGCAGCTTGTCCATAACGGCTTCTATCTGCTTGTCGGACAGCGTTTTTTCAGTATCCTGCAACACAAAGCTTACGGCGTACGATTTCTTGCCCTGCTCTATGCGGTCGCCTTCGTAAACGTCGAAGAGTCCCACTTTTTTCAGCAGCTTGCGTTCGGTCTCGAAGGCCAAACGCTCTATCTGCTCGAAAGTCACGTCTTTGTTGATAACCAACGCCAAATCGCGACGCACTTCGGGGAACTTGGGCACCTCGGTGTAAGTGAGATCCTTGGTGGGGACGGATTTCAGCACCAGATCCCAGTTGATGTCGGCGTAATAAACATCCTGCTTGCAGTCCATACGTTTCAAGGTCTCCTTCGACAGCTTGCCGAGGGTGGCGATGACCTTACAGTTGTCCTTGAACATCAGGTCGATACCCGAAACGTAGTATTTGGACTGAGAAGGCTCGGCAACGATGCGGCCCATGTTTATACGCAGACGACGCAAGATATTGATAACGTGGGCTTTCAAATAATAGAAGTCGGTATTCTCGGCTTTCAGTTTCCAATTTTCGGGGATCTCGCTGCCGGTGGCAAATATCGACAGGTGACGTTCCTCGAAGTAACGTTTGGTAACATCGTCGTTTTCAACCTGTTCGGGATTGTAACGGTAAATCTTGCCGAACTCGAACAGCTTTTGGTTCAGTATCTTATGGTTCAGGTTGTAAACAATGCACTCCAGTCCGCTGTAGAGCAGGGTCTGACGCATCACGTTCAGTTCCTTGCTCAACGGGTTGAGTATCACCACGTTGTTTTTGGAGTCGAAGTCGGCGTTGTTGTCGTAGTACTCCGATTTGGTGAGGGAGTTGTTCATTATCTCGCTGAAACCGTTGTCGGCCAGATAGTTGCCCACCACGTTCTGTATCTTGTTGGGGTTGGGCTTGCGGCTGTACGACAGACAGCTGCTCAGACTTTCGTCGAACGAAATCTTGTTGTAGCCGTAGATACGCATAATCTCCTCAACCACATCACATTCGCGGGTTACATCCACTTTGTTGGTGGGTATCAGCAGTGTCATGCCTTCGGCGTTGTCGCTCTCCACCTGTATGTCGAGCATCGAAAGTATCGATTTAATGGTATCCACAGGGATTTCCTTGCCCATAAGAGCGAAGATGCGTTTGTAGTTTATCTCCACCCTGCAACGTTCTATGGGTTTGGGGTAAATATCTGTAATTTCGGAACTTATGGTGCCGCCTGCCAGCTCTTTTATCAGCAAAGCTGCACGTTTGATGGCGTAAACGGTGATGTTGGGGTCGCAGCCGCGCTCGAAACGGAACGAGGCGTCGGTCTTAAGTCCGTGATATTTAGAGGTTTTACGTATGCTCACGGGGTTAAAATAGGCACTTTCGAGGAACACGTTGGTGGTCTCGGCTTTAACGCCCGATTTCTCGCCGCCGAATACGCCGGCAATGCACATGCCCTCTTTCTCGTTGCAGATCATCAGCTCGTTGCCGTTGAGCTTGCGCTGAACGCCGTCCAATGTGGTGAACATGGTGCCTGCGGGGAGTTTCTTCACTATCACCTTGCCGCCCTCAATTTTGTCGGCATCGAAGGCGTGGAGGGGCTGCCCCACTTCCATAAGCACAAAGTTGGTGATATCCACAATGTTGTTGATAGGACGGATGCCCACTGCCGAAAGTTTGTTGCGGAGCCACTCGGGCGAGTCGGACACTTTCACGCCGGTGATGGTGAGGCCGGTGTATCGCGGACAGTTTTCGGTGTCCTCTACGATGATTTCGGTCTTGCGGTCGCTGTTGTCCTGCTTGAAAGCGTCAACCGAAGGGATGTCGAGGGTGAGGTTGCCGCCGTGCTGGGTGTTGTAGGCAGCCACAAGGTCGCGGCCCACGCCGATGTGCGAAGTGGCGTCGGAACGGTTGGCGGTGATAGCCACCTCGATGGCGTAGTCGTCCTCAACGTGGAAATATTCCTTGGCGGGAGTGCCCACCTTGGCGTCGTCGGGCAGTACCATGATGCCGTCGTGCGAGGCTCCGAGTCCCAGCTCGTCCTCGGCGCAAATCATGCCTTCCGACACGCATCCGCGGATTTTGGATTTCTTTATCTCGAAAAACTCCGTGTCGGAGGTGTAAATCTTTGTACCGATAGTAGCCACCACCACTTTCTGGCCGGCGGCGACGTTGGGAGCGCCACAGACGATGTCGAGCAGACGGTCGCCACCTACGTCAACGGTGGTAACGTGCAGATGATCGCTGTCGGGATGCGGCTCGCAGGTCATCACCTGACCGATAACCACGTGTTCGAGGCCGCCTTTGATGGTCTCAATCTTTTCTATGCCCTCGATTTCGAGGCCGCTGAATGTCAAAACATTGTCAATCTCCTGCGGTGTGAGGTCCGACTTCACATAATCCCGCAACCATTTGTACGATACTATCATATTATATCAAATTATTATTCAATAAATTACACTTTAATAACCATTGACGGTCATTTTGTTTTCAAACTTGCAAAAATACCATTTTTTGTTGGTTTTTGCAAAAAAAAGTGGCGGGACTGTTTTCACAACCCCACCACCCTACTTGTCGCGTTCCGCCAAAGCGGACTTATCTCTCTCAAAATCAGAAAACATCGACGATTGTTTGTTTCACACCGTTGAAGACGAAACTTTCGCCTTTCTTTTTGCCTTTCATCACCTGAAACACTGGCACGTTGGCTGAAATACCGAAATAATTATCGCTGCCGGAGACGAATTTCCCCATCCCCACCGAGATAAAAAGCCGTTGTTTGTCGGTAACCACAATTGAGCCGTAGTCCACGGCGGTGGTCGGTTCCGTGCCTTCGAGCTCCTGCAGGTGGCGTATGCTCTCCACGGCGTTGGAGTACTGCTTGGCGAACATGTCGCGCGACCGCAGGATTTTGGTGCGGAACGAGTCGTAGCGGTCCTTGTTGGGACCGTAGTCGTTGGCCTGCTGTTGCGCGGCGTCCATCTCGGCCTTGGCGGTGTCGGCTACATGCCTCTGGTGCGCTATGCAGTCGGCGATAACCGTCTGTCGAAGTGTTTCCCGTGTCATAAACTATGTGTTTTCATAAAAAACAAGGCGGGGCATCGCAAAACGCCCCAACCTTGTAAATATTTAACTTATAGAAAGTTATTTTAATCTACCGGGATAAACTTTCAGAGCTTCCTCAAGGCATTTGATAGCTTTCTTAAGGTCTTCGATGCAGATGCAGTAAGTGATACGAGCCTGATGGCGGCCACGTTCGGGATCCACATAGAAACCCGTTGCAGGAGCGAGCATCACTGTTTCGCCGTTGTAGTTGAAATCGGTGAGCAGCCACTGGCAGAAACGGTCGCTGTCGTCGATAGGCAGGTCGATAACCGTGTAGAAAGCGCCTTTGGGCATCGGGCAGAAACATCCAGGTATCTTGTTGATACCTTCCACCACCACGTTACGACGGGCGATGTATTCGGCCTGTACTTTGTCGAAATATTCCTGAGGTGTGTCGATGGCGGCCTCGCCGAAAATCTGACCGAAACTCGGGGGACTCAGACGTGCCTGTGCAAGACGCATTGCGATGGCATACACTTCGCTGTTGCGGGTAATCATACATCCCACACGTGCACCGCAAGCGCTGTAGCGTTTCGAAACGGAGTCGAACAGTATAGTGTTGCGTTCCAGACCTTCGAGCTGCATCACGCTGAAATGTTCGTGGCCGTCGTAGCAGAATTCGCGATAAACCTCGTCGGCAAAGAGATACAGGTCGTATTTCTTAACCAAACCAGCCACTTTCAACAGCTCCTCGCGGGTGTAGAGATAACCAGTGGGGTTGTTGGGGTTGCATATCATGATGGCCTTGGTGCGCGGTGTGATGGCTTTTTCGAAATCCTCGATGGGAGGAAGAGCAAAACCAGTCTTGATGTCGCTGGGGATGGTGACTATCTTGGCGTCGCACAGTTTGGCGAAAGTGTTGTAGTTGGTGTAGTAAGGTTCGGGGATGATGATTTCGTCGCCCGGGTTCAGACAAACGGTGAAAGCCATCTGCAAGGCTTCGCTACCGCCGGTGGTGACGATAATCTGGTTGGGGGTGATCTCTATGTTGTGGCGGTGGTAGTATTCGCACAGTTTTTTGCGGTACGACATGATACCAGCCGAGTGGCTGTATTCCAGCACTTTGATTTTGGTGTTGGCCAAAGCTTGCAGAGCTCCCTGCGGAGTCTCGATGTCGGGCTGACCGATGTTGAGGTGATATATCTTCACACCTCTTTCTTTTGCTGCGTCGGCAAAGGGAACGAGCTTGCGTATGGCCGACTGCGGCAGTTCCATTCCTTTGTTTGAAATCTGTGGCATGTTTGTTTGTTTTAAATAAATGAAGAAAGTATTTTCGCATTTGCGAAAATACTTCCCATATTATAAACCTTTAAAATGATGTTTCCAAAACGTTTACTGTTTTACAGTTCCTTTGATGGTAAGTGTAACTGTAGGAGTAGTTACAGAGTTGGAGTTTACAGTAACTCGTTTGCTGAAACCACCGATATTGTTGGTGTTGTACCTAACTTTGATGACGCCAGTTTTGCCGGGCATAACGGGGGCTTTGGTCCAGCTGGGAGTGGTGCATCCACACGAAGCTCTAACGTTGGAGAGAATCAGCGGTTCGTTGCCGGTGTTGGTGAATGTGAACTCGCAGTTGCCGTCGCCGCCTTTTTTAATGTCGCCGTAGTCGTGGGTGGTGTTGGCAAATTCAATCTTCGGGCCATTCTGATTTTCGGCCTGTGCTTTGTCGTTGTTTGTAGTGTTCTGTGCGCTGGCTATTCCTAATGTAAATATAGTCAGCAGACTTGCTAAAAATATCTTTTTCATGATTTATGTGATTTATTTTTTTATTATCGTTCTTATTTGTAACAAATCAGCCTGCAAAATTACTATTTTTAATTGTAAAAAATGCGATTTTTTTTGATTATTTTTCAATAATTTTGCATTTTGTTGTATTTCAGTAGTTTATCAAAAAGTATATGCTTCGCGGAATGATGGTATTTCTACGTTTTCGAAGCCGTTTTCATGCAACGTATTGCGGAAATTTTCCTGAGTTTGTTCCTCACCGTGCACAAGGAATATCTTTTTCAGTTTTTTCTTGTTCTGACAACTGATATAACGAATCATCTCCTCGTAGTCGGCATGTGCCGAATAGGCGTCGATGCGGCGCAGGTCGGCGCGAACGGTGTACTGATGACCGAAGATTGACACATGCTCGTCGCCGCGCATAATGCGTGCACCCAGAGTTGTGGGGGAACAATAACCCACGCAGAGTATGGTCGTGCGGGGATTTTCTATGTTGTTGGCCAGATGGTGCTTCACTCGTCCTGCCTCCATCATGCCCGAAGCAGAAATAATTACGCAAGTTTTATTTCTGACATTCAGTGCTTTGGAAGCTTCCACCGACTGTATGTACTGCAGTTTGTCGAAACCGAAGGGGTCTGGGAATTTCTTCATCTGTTCGATGATTACATCGTTGAAACACTCGGTGTGCAGACGCATGATATTGGTTGCGGAAACGCTCAAAGGACTGTCCACAAACACATCTATGTCGGGCAGCAAGCCTTTGCCTTTCAACTGATTGAGGGTATAGATAATTTCCTGCGCCCTACCTATTGCGAAGGAAGGAATTATCAATTTGCCGCGTTTTTTTGTGCAGGTGTCCAAAACCGCTTGCAGAAGGTCCTGCTCAGCGTTGTCGAAACTTTTGTGTTTGCGGTCGCCGTAGGTCGATTCCATTATCAGATAATCCACTTGGGGGAAAGGCTCCGGATCGCGGAGAATCTGGGTGTTGTAACGGCCTATGTCGCCGGTGAAACAGATACGAATCTTCTTGCGTCCCTCTTTCACTTCGAGGAGAATGGCGGAACTGCCGAGAATATGTCCAGTGTCGTAGAATTCCACCGTCACCTCGCCCTCGATGTTGAATTTCTTGTGGTACGGCACGCTGATAAAGCACTGCATACATGCCTGCGCGTCGGCGAGGGTGTAGATCGGTTCGACCTCCTCTTTGCCCTGCTCACGCATCTTTTTGTTAAAAGTGTGTGTATCAGCCTCTTGTATACGTCCCGCATCGGCAAGGAGTATGGAACACAGGTCGCGGGTGGCCGGCGAACAGAGCACCGTGCCAGTGAATCCCATCTTATATATATAAGGTATCAGTCCCGAATGGTCGATATGTGCGTGCGAAAGTATCAGATAATCAATCTCCTGCGGGTCGAAACCGAGGTTGCGGTTCATGCTGTCGGTTTCGAGGCCCTTACCTTGGTACATACCGCAGTCGAGGAGTATTTTAAGTCCGCTTTTGGTGATTATCAGGTGTTTGCTGCCGGTTACCTCCTTGGCGGCACCCATAAATTTTATCTGCATAGGACGGTTGTGTTTTTGTTTGACGTTGTTTAAAACGTAAGAGTGTCGATTTTATTTTGTAGAAATGAAAATAAATGGCATTTATCCATATACCAACGCAATTATATCTTTTATTATGGTATCGCCGTCGTTGTCGGAAGCAGGAATTTGCGGCGGTTGGCTCAGCGACGCCCCTGTGAGCAGCTGCCGAGCCTGCTCTATGGCGGCAAGGTTCAGACAGTCGGTGGCTATCTCCACGCTGGCTATGCGGTTCTGCGACTGGTCGATGTCCAAATCCACCTCCACCTCGCCCCACGGGAACGAGCCGCTGCGTTTGGTGCGGAAATTGCGCCAGCGGGCAAAGAGGAAGTCGTCCGAAGCCATGTCGCGACTCTGTTTCAGAACCGACTCGGTGCATACCGACTCGAAGCTGCGTTCCACCGCACTGCCGCCGTACACTTGGCAGAAGGCCTCTTTCAGCGGCTGCACAATGTTTTCCGAAGTGATGTCGGCCAGCTCGGAGAGGTTCACCACACGGCTCTGCACCGATGCCACGCCGTGTTTGAGCAGCTTGGAGGGTTTCACCTTGAGGTAACGCTGCAACGCCACGGTGTCGGTGTTGATAAGCAACGTGCCATGGTGCAGGTTGTTGCTACTACCTTTGGAGAATGCGTTTCCCGAGAACTTACGGCCTTGGCACAGCAAGTCGTTGCGGCCCGAAATCTCGGCCTCCAGCCCGAAAGCCTCCACAGCTTTCTGAATGACGGCGAACTGCCGACGCACGTCGTACAGCTCTTTAGGCACCACAAACGAGAAATTGAGGTTGCCCGTGTCGTGATACACGGCGCCGCCGCCCGTCATACGGCGCATAAGGTGACCGCCGTCGGCAAGGAGGGTTTCAACGTCGCACTCGGCAAAAGGGTTCTGGTTGAGACCGATGACCACAGTACGGTGGTTTTTCCACAGGTACATAACCACGGTGTCCGACGGATTCTCCGCCACAAGGTGCTGTTCTACAGCGATATTCAGAAAAGGGTTCGTCTGGTTGCTGACAATGATTTCGAGTTTCATAAATTGGGGGTTCTGTTTATGGTATAACGCCGAAAACGAGGAAAAAGTATGTGACATATCCTCGAAAAAATGTTGATTTGGGGTTTGAATAAAAAATTTTTAGCTGTCTTTTTTTTGTTATTTCCATATTATTCACCACATCACAACCTTGGAGGGTCCCATGCCGCAACCGCATTTGTAGAGCTTGGCTCCGGTGGCTGAGAAGCAGTAGAAATCGCCGCTGCTGATAAAGTTCTGCGAATCAGTAAGGTAGATATTGCCGTTGTCCTTGTTCACGGCTATGCCGTAGGGACACACAATGCCATCGCTGCCGTTGAGGGTGAAGCTCTCTTTGGCCAAGGTGCCGAGATTAACGCGGTAAAACACCGCCGTATTGGCCGACCAGTCGAAATCGTAGCAATAGGCGTAGTTGCCGGCAACGGTAAGATTAGTGCAGGTGAACGGCAGACGGGTTACCCTTTCCACGTCAAGGTCGATAACGGCCAGCGAAGAAGGTACGGAGCCGTAGTTGCCGTTACAGACGACCATCAGACGATTGTCGTCAATCTTCACCATCTTTGTGGGATTCATCCCGACGTTTATCTTACGCACTTCGGTGAAAGTGGCCAAATCCACCACCGAAACAGTGCTGTCGTAGTTGGGGTTGTCCAAACCGCCGGAATTGACGGTGTAAAGGGTGTCACCGACCACAGCAAGCATCTCGGGGTCGCGGCCCACATTGCAAGTGGCTACCACAGCGAGTGTGGCGGTATCAATCTTCACCACCTCGTCGCTGTAGCATGTTATATAAACATAACCCTTGTGTCCCACAAGGTAGCGTGGCTGTTTGCCTGCCAGCTGTATCTGCCGCACGGAACGGGCGTTATCGGGGTCCAACACCTCCACAATGTTTGAGTTGTTCACCACAATGTACATCTTGCTGCCATAAATCTGTATGTCGTTGGCCACATCACCGAGACCACGGCCGTTGTTGTTGGCAAAAACATCGCTTTGATACTCGCCTGTGGCAACGGCTATACGGTCGAGCGAGGCGTTGTTGCCACCCCACACGCCTTCATTCAAAATATAGATATAACGGGCATCGGTGCCTTCTTCGGCCGCCACTATGTCCTTGGCGAGCGAGTTCTGTTCGGTGCTTTCGTTGTTGTCCTTTTTGCACGACACCGCCACTGCACACATCAGAGCGGCGAAGCCGATAAGCAAAGCTATTTTTCTCATTGTCAGTATGTTTTAAAATTCGTATATCATTTTTATCTTGTAATTGCGTCCCATCATCGGATAATTGCTAACCACCTCATACTGAACGTCGAAGATGTTAAGAACCTGTGCCTGTAGTTTCAACGTTCCGTAGCGGAGAGGTATCTTCTTGGCCAGCGTAACACTCTGGTCCACATAGCCTTCCAAAAGATAATCCGGCTTGTTTTCGGCCAACTGATAGCGGTCGCCGACATAAATCAGGTTGTAACCGAAATCCACGATGGGGTTGGTGAAATATGCCGCCGCCGAAAGGGAGTGCTCTGGGGTGTAGGGTATCTGGTTGCGGTAAGTCTTTGAGTTTTCGTCGGTTAAATCCAACGCCCGCTGAAAAGTGTAGGTGGCGTCGAGCGAGAGGCCTATTTTTTCGGCAAAAGCCAGTTCTGCAGCCATTTTTGCATCCACACCAGTGATGGACACCAGCCCGATGTTCATCATCGACCACATGTAAAGACTCTGACGCGGAAAAGCCACAATCTTGTCGCTTACACGGTTGTAGTAGCCGTCCACGAGCAGCGTCACGTTGCGGAAAGTCTTTTCGGGAAAGCGTTGTTCGAAAGTAATGCCCAAATTGTTCTGCAACGCACGTTCGGGACGCAGGTCGCGCGACATATAGGCGTAGTAGCACTCGTTGAAATTGGGCAGACGGTAGTTCTGCTTGATAAAATATCTCAACCGCAACCCACTGTTATTGAACGGCTTGTACAAAATTCCAACGTATGGTGTGAAATGGCGGTACTCTTTGGCAAATTCGCCCAGAATATTTTCGCTATGTAGAGAATAAAGTGCTGTGGCTGTGATATTTACCTTGTTCAGATAAGCCTTGGCGGAGATAGCGTTGAGCCACGAATGACGTCCCACCTCGGCGCAGCTTTCCACGTTGGAATTCAGACTATTGTAGAAATAATCGGTTGAGTACGAGAATCTTAACACATCGCCCAAGCGGTACATGGCTGCACCGGTGAGGTAATACTCTTTCTGGTGGTAGTCGTTGTGCAGAACGCCCGTGGAGCCTTGATAGGCGGAGTCGTCGTAGATGTTCTGCACGGCATAGAATTTGCCGTCGAAACGCAGGTCCCAACGCGAGGAGAGGCGGTTGGTGTAGTGCAGCTGCACAAAACCCGACTGGTCGGCGGAGCTCTCGCTGCCGGGCGTTTCGCGGTAATAGATAACCGGTCCGGGCAGCTGCTGGAAAGCGTTGTAATAGTGCATCTTGGCAGTCAGTTTCTGCGTGGCGGTGATGTCGTAAAACAGGTTGGCTTCCATGTTGGCCATCTGCACAGCCGAGTGCGTGCGACGGTGTCGCGAGCTGCTGTCGGTCTTGCTTTGGGTGTAGTAGATGGTAAACGGATAGTCGCCATTGCTCTGCACGTAAGTGCCTTGCAGCGACAGCGTCAGTCGGTCGCTGAATTTCTGGTCATAGCGCAGACTGGGGTGCATCAGTCCGAAGGAACCCGCCTCGAAACCGAGTTTCAGATTGGCGTTTTTGTCGTCGAATACTGGCTTGGCGGTCTGCATATTCAAAACATTGCCCGAGGCGAGCACCCGTGCGGGTTGCAGCATGTCGTCGGGCTGACCGTTGGCAAAACTCAGGTTGTCGAGCTCCGACACAATGAAACGTCCCAAGTCTGGCTGTCCGTTCTGGCAGTCGCCCACGGCAATGCCGTCGATGGCAAGGGTGCTGAACTGGCTGCCCAAGCCGCGCGCCGAGACGGTCTTGATGCCCCCTACCCCGCCATAGTCCTTAAGCACCACGCCGGCCATCTGTTTCACAGCGTCGGACAGCTGCAAGGCGTTGATACGTTCCAACTTAACTCGTGTCATTATCTGCACGGGGGCCGTTGCCGAGGCCTCTTTGGGCGTGGCCTTGGCGGTGACGGTGACGTTCTGCAAATTGCGCCTACGCACAGTGTCCTGCGCGTAAACACTGCTGTAGAAGGCCATTACTGCCAACACAAACGATAATATGTATCTCTTTCCGTGCAACGTCATTTGCATCTTTTTTTCAAACAAAATGGCAGTGAGGCAACGCTTTTTTCAGCGCCGGGGCGTTGAAAGCCTTTTCCTCGAAAGCCTTTTCAAAACTTCGGACTTGGCAGGTCTTCTGACTTACCCCGTCGTTCCTCGCCTTCCCATCATATTAAATGACAGTGGCTTACATAAAAACGACACTGCAGGGCTTACAGCAGCGGGACTGTCCGGGACTTGCACCCGATTCCCTTTTAATCAGCACATTGCAACGACATGCGCCGAACCAAATCCATGTGCAAAGATACGATTTTTTTTGTAAAAAGTGAACTATGATCCGTGAACTGTGAAAAAGATTGTTTTTTAGTCGTCAGAGGTCAACTGTCGAAGGACTGTTATTTACTAAAGAAGTTCAAATTGCGATAAAAAAATTTGGTGGGATTTGAAGATTTTGCATAAAAAAATTTGGTGGGATTTGAAGATTTTGCTTGAAAAAATTTGGTGGGATTTGAAGATTTTGCTATCTTTGCAAAGAGAAACAAATGATTATCAATCATGTAACGGGCTCAAAATATGATACTTTCAAAAGCAGGAAAAACGACACTGATTATCTCTATAATTAGTGTTTTTATCATAATTACAGTTTTTGATATTCTAATATGGGTTAACGCATTTACTGATGCAAAATATTATTTTGGCGATGACGAGAGATACTACCTGCGTATCGGCTCCCTTTCAACAGCCATGTTTATTAATCTGGGCATTGCCATAATAGCCGCCGTCTTGCTTTTTACCAAAAAAGACAAATAATTATTTCTTCCTTCGAACAACAAAAAAGCCAAGACGCAATGTCTTGACTTTTGCTTTAAGTTTCCTAAATCTTTACCGTTTTATAAACTTACGGGAAGTGGTATTAGCTTCAGTTTCAAGTTTTAATGTATAACTTCCGTCAGGCAGCTTGGAAACATCAATTTTATTCTCTTTGCCGGACCGCATCACCACTTTTCCGGCCGCATCCAACACGGTGGAACTAACAACCTCGCAACCAGTAATATACAACACTCCGTGTGCAGGATTGGGGAACACTCGTATTTCGGGCGTTTCCGCCTCGTCAACGCCAGCCGCGCCTCGAGTGTTGCGACAACGCGAAAACTCGGAGGTATTGCCCATTGCGTCAATGGCAATGGCGGTAATATAGTCGTCGGAAGAAAGACCGGACAGCGTGACGTTCCAATCCCCGTTGGATGAGGGCGTTACCGAAGCAAGGTAGTCTCGGCCCTCGCCGTGTCCCGTGGGGTCGGTGGCGGCACGGTAGAGCTGCACTTCGCATCGTTCCGGCTGTCGAGTATCCAAAGTGCCTTCCACCACAACTCCTCCCCCGCTCTGCACAATGCCGCTTATCACGGGGAAGTTGAGTTTTCCGTTGGCACCGTCGTCGCTGTCGCCGGCGTCGTTGGCATTTACACCGGGCGAGAAAAGGTCGATAGCCAAACCGCCGTTGTTGTAGAAACTGTTGCAGCTGATAAGGTTACGTTTGCAGTTGTCGTTGGTGATGTAAACGCCACAGCCTCCGTTGTTTGCAATAACATTACCTTCTGCACTACTTCCGCCGATGACGGTCTGCTTGGGACCTTGCGAAATGCGTATGCCATCCATGCCGTTGGGCAATGGAGTGTTGGAAGCACTAACACCTATCTTATTACGTACCAACACATTGCTATCCGAGCCAGTAATATTTATTCCCACCCCCACTTGGGTGTTGCCCGAAATCACATTGCCGTCGATGATGTTTTTGTACGAAATGCCGTCGATAATTATTCCTGCCGTGTTGGCGACAGCCGAATTGCCGTTGCAGTCGGTACCTATATAATTGTTTATCAAACGGTTGTCGTGAGTGCCGTTGTTGTAGAAAAACACTCCGTAGCCCACGTTGCCGGAAATGATGTTGCGTTCGGCTGCTGAGTTGCCTCCCACCCTGTTTCCGAACGAGCCGTCGTCGAACAGCACTCCGTAGGTGTTACCCAACGGCTGAGTGCCGCTGATGTCGGTGCCTATATAATTGCCTATCACCACATTACCCGTTGCGCCAACGCCAAACAGAGGCAAGCCGTAGTCGGTGTTGCCGGAAATGATGTTGCGCTCGGCGACTGTTGTACCGCCAATAACGCAGTATCGCACAACGCCTTCCATGCTCATGCCGTCGTAGTTGGGCAGGGCGCGAGTGCCGGTGCGGTCGGTGCCGATGAGGTTGCCGCTTACGGTACACGAATCCACGTCGAGCAGACGTATGCCGATGTGTCGGTTGCCGGAAATGATATTGCGGTCAGTGGCGGAGTTGCCTCCAATCAAAGCTTTGTGCGAACCAGCTATAAATTCCAGCCCTATGTCGTTACTCACTGTGTCCGAGGCGTTTTCGTTTACACCTATGTAGCAACCCGTTACTTTGCAGTTGGGCGAGTTGTAGAATTGTATCCCTTTGGTGAATCCTCTGATGTTCAGTCCCTTAACCACTGCCCTTGCGGCATTGAAAACACGCAGTCCGTAGTCGAGTGTGTAACCGCCGTCTATCACAATTTCGGGGCCGTTGGCGTTGGTATTGCCAACATTAGCAGACTGCGTTGTGCCATCGATAGTTACATTGTTTTGCATCACCATCGGGAAAACGGTGGCGGGACTTATCACCCACACGCCCTTGGTGGCGTCGTAGCCAGCATCGGTGGTGGGGATGTTGAAACTAATGGTGTGCGGACCGGCGGTTGTCATGCACATCTGCAAGGCGTAGCGCAGACTTCCCGCACCAGAGTTGGCCGTAGTGGTAACAACGTAGTTGGTGGCCTTCAGCTCACACAACGATATGATTGTCAGAAGTATAAACAAAAACTTTTTCATCTTCTATCTTTTTACGATTTTTGTTGCGCCCAGCGGCTGATCATCGTTGTAGGCAACCAAAAAATAAACTCCGTTGGACAAACGAGAAAGGTCGATAACCCGTTCCGCTGTGGAAATCAGGCGTTTGCCTGTTATGGAAAAGACTTCGAAACGTGCGTTTCCACCTGCGTTCAAAATCTCAACCAAACCCGTTGTGGGATTGGGGTAAACGGCAATTTGCTCGCTTACAGCATTTTCCAAACCCAACACCGAAGTCGCACTGGCGGAATACATCGATGTGTTGCCCTCTTGGTCGGTAACGGTAGCCACGAAACGTGTGCCGATAGAGCCTCCGAAAGCCGACACCCGCCATTGTCCCTGTGCATCGGGCGTTGTGCGACCAACAAAATTTTTGCCTTGCGGCAGAAGGCTTACAGTATCGTTGGCGTCACACTCAAACACCTCTACCACAGCATTTTGCGGACTACTCACAGATGTAGTGCCCGAAACCACCGAATATCCGGAATTAGGGTCGTGGCCGGCTAAGGTTATCACCGGAGGACGCACGCCACCGTTGCAGCCGTTGCCCATAAAAAAGATTCCGGCGTAACGGTTGCTATAAATCCGGTTTTCGGAAAAAGTGTTGAAACGGGTTGCAGCGTCGGTGAGCACAAGGCCGGTGGAGTCGTTGTTTGCGATGATGTTGCCCGTGCCCGCTCCCCCAACCATAGTGTGCGTGGCACCGCCTCCAATCACCAATCCCGCCGCACCGTTTCCAAGGGGCGTAAGACCGTCAGCCCCCACACCTATCTTATTGTTTTTCAATACATTACTATCGGCTTGGTCGGTAATAACCACTCCATAGCCAAGGTTGCTGGAAATCACGCAGTTATCTATGGTGAGGTGTTTCACCAAAGCACTTACGATAATGCCGTTGCCGTTGGGCAAAGAATTTTGTCCGGAAACATCCACGCCGATGTAATTGCCTGTAATGCTGTTGTTTTCGGTTCCTGCATCGGTAACTTCGATGCCTGCGTACAGGTTGCCCGATAACAGGTTTCGGTCGGCGGCCGAAGTACCTCCTATTATATTGTCCTTGGCGTCGGCGGCAAGCATCAGACCTACGTCGTTGGGCAAAGCCACAGTGCCGGAAGCATCGGTGCCTACTTTGTTTCCACGAAAGATATTGGCGTCGGTGCCGCGGGTAACGATGAAAAGTCCATAGCTACGGTTTCCGCTCAACACATTGTTTTCCATTGTGTTATGATTCGACGAGCCGTCAACGCAGATGCCAGTGGCATTAGGAACTGACAAAGTTCCAGTTACATCGGTGCCTATGTAGTTGCCGCAGATGTTGTTTTGCGAGCAGTTGCCGTAATAGATACATCCGTACACACGGTTGCCGCTTATGATGTTGCGTTCCTGCGGCGTGTTTCCGCCTATGATGTTGTGTCGCCCTGTTGTGTTTATCTCCACGCCGTTGGCCTGAATGGAGGAGTCGGGGGCAAATTCGAAAGTGTAGGTGCCTGTGGCGTCGAGACCTATGTAATTGCCACACACGATGTTACTGTCGGCAGATTCGATATAGACACCTATTTCGTCGTTGGCCGAGATGATGTTGCGCTCGGCGGCTGTGGTTCCGCCGATGCGGTTGCTGTTGGCGTTGGTCATTATAATAATGCCGTAGTGGTTGCTTAAAGCCGAATCGCCAAGGGCGCTAACGCCGATGCGGTTGCCTTTCACCACGTTGTTGCGGGTGCCGCTGCCTTCCATCACAATGCCCGCCGAGGTGTTGCCCGAAATAACATTGTTCGAAATTACGGCGTTGCGCGCATAACCGAGGTTGATAGTGCCGTAGGTGCCGCCCGAAAGTCCTATGCCGTATGTGTTTGGGAAAGGTGCGCGGCCATCGGGGGCTGTGCCTATGTAGCAGTCGCTCACAGTGCAGCGGTTGGCTCCGAACAGAAGCACGGCGTACTGGAAACCGCCTATTACAAAGCCTTTTATGGTAATACCAGCACTGGCCACACGGAAACACGACATCAGGTTGAGGGTGTCGCAGGTTAGCACCACCTCCGGTCCAAAGGGATTGGTATTGCCTTTGTTGGTGGTCTGCGAAGTTCCGTCGATGGTTATATTGTTGACAATCAGGAAATACGGTAGCTCCGACTGCAGATGAATGGTAAAAGTGCCGCTGGCGGAGTCGTAGCCTGCATCGGTGAACGGTATATTGAAACTGATGGTGTGGTTTCCGCCAAACGAGGCATTGGCATTGGTAATGGCCTGCCGCAACGAGCCCGCGCCCGTGTCGGCAGTGGTGGTAACGGTGTAGGTGTTCGAAAACACAAAGGAAAAACAGCAGATAGCTATCAAAAAAGAAAAAATATGTTTCATCGTTATTTTGTTTATTGACAATCTAATAACGCTAAAAACGCCCTTGTTATTATTTTAAGCAACTTTTTTTGTACAACAAAAGCCCACAATTTTCACAAAACATCAGTTCGTGGCAAAAATCCAATTTCCTATTTCCGAATTAAAACCGTATATTTGAGCCGTGAAACGAAATATCAACATATCGGTGAAAAGTGCTGTAAACCACTTATTTGCAGTCAAAGCTCCTGCTCTTTTGCTGGTGCTGTTGATGTTGTTTGTCGCAAAAAACGACCTGTTTGCCTCCAATCGAAACGCATTGCACGGCACTGGCGACTCCTCCGACACGCTTTACCAGCCTCTGCCCGTTACCCTCACCCCGTGCAGCGACATGCTTTTTGTGGTGCCCAACGAAACCATTGTCGCACCTCCCACAAACGGCGGCCGCATAGTAAGCCGCAACAACGGGGCTTCGCTGTCTTCCAACCTGAAAATCCAATCGGCACGATATGCCTCCGCTCCGTTGTATCTCATATTAGAGAAACGAAGGTTGGGTAGAGACTTCCGTCTGAATGCTTTCGGACGCAACATCGATTATTACGTTTATTTCCTGAACATCCTAAAACTTTGATTTTAAGTCTATTACTTTTTTGCCATAGCTGAGAACACCATTGCAAGCCTGTTTCCAGCTATTATTATCGTGTACTGCTACAAGCAGTTACACATTGTGTTACATTTAAATCAAAGATAAAAAATGGAAAAAACAGAATTCAAAAGCATAGACAAATACATTTACGAACTGCCCGACATACGCAAGCGACTTCGCCCCATATATTGGGCGTGGGGCTGCGTACTATGCGGCATGGCAGGTTTTCTGCTCAACCGGACGATACCAACCCACGGACAAGGCCTGTCGGCACTTATTGCGGCGCTTGTCGTTGTCGGCATTTTCGGTGCGGGCACAATAGTGGCATACTATCTTATCGGCGACTGTAAAGCTCCCTATTACAAGCCGTTGCACCGATTGCTCACACGCGAGTATTTCTTCTACTCCAGAAACGAGAAAAGCCAGCTGTTCGAAATGTTCGACAAAAAAGATATGGCTGCCATCGACAAGGTGAAAAAAAACGCCTTGCCCGACTATACTTTTGTCCGCTATTCCGACAAGGACGAAAAGGTGTATTTCGCCCAAATCTTCGAAAGCAAGAACGGCAAAGAGATTCCCGCAACGGAGGTTATTATGATAAAAAACGACAAAACAAACTCTTAAACACAGAACACCATGGAAAACATACAAGAATATCTTGAAAAAATGTGCGACGAAAAAACTCTCGAAAAGAGACGTGCAAACGCAGTGATACCCGTCTGCCTCGTTTTGGCAGGGACTGTAGTCCTACTATACGGCATTTTAGCAGAATTGTCCGACACCATCTCCAACGCATTGATAATCATTGGATTTATGGTAGCATTGCTCGGCTTTGCAATGGTTTTCCGACTTTTCGACAAAAAATCGGGACACTATGTGTATGCCCCCACCAAAAGCCGCATACGCACCCGCGACATCTACATCAGTTCTTCCGACAAGGAGACGTGCCGCAAAATCCTCGAAAACAGCGATTTCGCAAGTCTCGAGAATGTCGGTCGTAACAACAACTCGCTGACGATGCTCAAAATCGCCATCTCCGACGACAACCATTTCGCCGCCTTGCAGATGTACGAGAGCGACATGGGCTACTCCCCTACTACCCAATGCGTTACAGCCCACGATTCCGAAGTGGCACACGTAAGGAACTTCCTGAACAAGCCACTGCAATAGGCCGAAAAAAAGGGAGCCCGAATTGGACTCCCTTTTTCCATAATACAACTTCAGATTGGGGCTTTGCGAAAGTTATTCCTCGGAACTACATTTCTTAATGTAGATGTACTTCGGATATTCGCCCAGGACGAACAGCGTTACGGGGCAAACCCAGATGTCGCGCGTCCAGCCTTCCAGTCCCGACACTGCGTAGGTGCTGCCCGAAGTAAGGCCGTGCTCCTTTTGTGTCAGCTTGAAATAGCCTTCGTGTTCTTCCTCTTTTTTGGCGGGTATCACTTTCACTTTGGTTGTCTTGTTGTCGTCGGAGAGAAATTCGCACAACTCGTCAGAACCCGAAACCATCAGGAGGTTGTGATGGTCGAAAGGCCAGTTCGGAAAATCAACATACCACAATCCATCCTCCTCGTGATTGAACTTGAGTTCGTACTCTTTCTTCCTTCCAAATACATTGCGAGCCATTGCAGCTGCTCCGTGTCTCAAATCGTTTAATGTGTAATTCATAACTTTAATTTATTTGTGTTAAACTTACACAAATATCCAAACAATGTCCGTGCCAAACTATTTTCGACTGATAATTTGTGTCAATTTGACACAAATATGTAAAATATTGACAGATTTGTCATTACAAAAATGACATTTTGGCGGAAAAGATATAAAAAAAGGGTATCCTTTTTGGACACCCTTTTATATAAGGTAATTCGTTGAATTATTTCTTCACAACCACCTTATGAGCGGGCTTGTCGCCTACCTGAATCAGGTAAACGCCGCTGGTGGGAGCAACGAAAGTCTTAATGTTGTCGGAAGTGTTGTCGGTGGCAATCACACGGCCGCTGTTGTCGATAAGACGAACCGTCTGGTTCTCGGCACCGGTAATGGTGATATAGCCTTTACCGTTGGTTATCGAATAATCGTCGACAAATTCAGCTTCGGTGATTCCCACAGGAGCACTTGTGTAAGCATTAATCAACTGTATTGCCCAGCTGTTGGAATAGCTCACAGGCGACCATGATGTTCCGTTCGAGCTACGCATTTTGCTGTATTGGTTTCCGCTATATTCTGCAAGAGGTATGCAGTAGATTGTTTGAGATGAGGTGTTGGTGTATTTCAACACAACCCAAAGAGGTTTGTTGGCGTTGATAGTGGGTGTTGACGAGCCAAGACCTGCGCTTATATAACCAAGGTTGTTAGTGTTTGTTAAAGACAATGAACCGCTAAGTATAGGAGAGCCGCTCGGTGCTGTCGCTCCATCATTGTAAATATAAACTGTGTATGTTCCAGTATAGCGGGCATAGAACAGAACGTGTGTGGGTCTGCGGCTTGCTGTAAGTGCCGAAGTCGGGAATTTGACACCCCAGTATAATGTGTTGCCAGCTCCCAATCCAAGATATGAAGACGGATATGACTTTGTGTGATACAGTGTGTCGCCAGAGATGAGTTCCAGCTGGGCTGTGAGAGTAACGTTGTCGTTGATAATGAACTGACGCGGGTTGTCTGTAGCACCGTCGCTCCATTGTTTGAAACGGTAGCCTTCGTTGGTGTTCGCCACCAAAGAAACGGTGTCGTAAGCATTGTAGGAGCTGCCTCCGTTGACACTTCCGTAAGATGAGTTGTTCGCATTAGCATTAACGGTGAACGAGCTACCTGTAGCAGCGGGTTTCACACCCAACAATGCGGTGTTGCGGTAGTTGTAGTTGTTGGTCTGGTTTCCGCCTGCTCCACCGCCGGTGGGATTCAAAGCGCCCATAGTAAAATGTCCGTTGTATCTGCCGCTCCAACCCCAGTTCACATGGAATTGGTTGCTGTTGTTGTATCCGTCGAGGACGAAAGAGTGTCCGGCGCTGTTGTCGAATCCACTGTAAATAATGGGACGCGGCGTGCTGGCATCCAATTCTGCCTTAAGCAAGGCAATCCATTGAGCATCGGTATAATCTGATTTCGAAGCGGAATGCAAAGTGCAGGAATATTTGAAATAGGTCTTAAGAGCCTCTTCTGCCGAAGGATAGCCCATATAACCATAGTTCTGCATAGCGCCACCACTACCGGTTGTGCCATAATCCATCTCTATTGCCACGCCAATATGGTACAGCAATGTTGCTATGGCATCGCGCTGCGTGGTGCTACTCGACGACGAAAGTGCGTTAGGCATGTTGCTCCAAGCGTATGTAGTATTGGCGAAATTGGCGCTAAGAGTGGTTCCCGTGAAACTCGACTGATATGAGTGCGAGAGACGACCCGTTGTGGGATGTTCCCAATATTTCATCACCTGTGCGGTAGCCACGGCAGTACAACCTGCGTAAGGTTTCTTTCCGCTGGAGTCGGGACACATGTAGTTGTAGGTGCGGTTGGTGTTCGAACCCTGATCCCAAGTCGTTGTGAGCAGAGCATTCACAGCTTTCTCTCCTCTGCGGGGATTGGGAGCTCCCTCTATCAGACGTTTCCATTCTGCTGCGATTTCTGCCGAAGCAGCGATGTCGTCGGCAATAAGCTGGTCTATCTGCCAGTCGTAGTGACGGAACCATTCGTCGATATGCTCTGGCAAATCGGCGGGGTCGAAAGTGTTTTCGATAGAATATCCAATTACCGGCACAGCTCTGTCGTCGGCGGAGAGGATAACAAAACCGTCGCCCTGAGCTGCTTTGAAGAAATACAAGTTGCGGTAAGGCATCTGTGAAGTAACGTCCACCAGATCCACGGAGCTGGAGCCGCCGCGTTCGATGAAGAGGTTTTTAGCCACCTTGCGGGCTGTAGCAGCATCCACAGGGTCGGCTTTCGATGACATTGAGCCGCACAGAGCGACTGCCAATGTCAGCACGGAAAAAAGTACTTTTTTCATTTCTTTACTTTTTGTTTTGATTTTTATGTTTATTATTGTTTTTTCTCTTTTCCAACACGGGCGGCAATCCATTCGCGGTTGAGCCGTGCTATGTTGGTACGTTTTATCTGTTTGGGGCATTCGGCTTCGCAAGCGTAGGTGTTGGAACAGTTGCCGAAACCGAGTTCGTCCATTTTCATCACCATTTTCTGCACACGGTCGGCGGCCTCTACCCTGCCCTGCGGCAACAGTGCCAGATGCGACACCTTGGCTCCCACAAAAAGCATCGCCGAGGCGTTTTTGCATGCGGCCACACAGGCTCCGCAGCCTATGCACTCGGCGGCGTCCATGGCTTTGTCGGCTTTGTCCTTGGGCACAAGTATGCTGTTGGCGTCGGGCACGCCGCCGGTGGTGGCGGAGATGTAGCCTCCGGCCTGTATTATCTTGTCGAAAGCGGTGCGGTCCACCACAAGGTCGCGGATTACGGGGAATGCCTTGGCACGCCACGGCTCTATCCATATCGTCTCGCCGTCGGTGAACTTACGCATGTGCAGCTGGCAGGTGGTAACACCGTCGTCGTTGCCGTGCGGACGGCCGTTGATGTACAGTCCGCACATGCCGCAGATACCCTCGCGGCAGTCGTTGTCGAAACACACCGGATGGGCTATCTTGTCGGCAATAAGGTGACTGTTGAGAATGTCCAGCATTTCAAGAAACGAACAGTCGGGCGAGATGTCGTCAACTTTGTACGTCTCGAAACGGCCCTTGGCCTTGGCATTCTCCTGCCGCCATATTTTAAGAGTGAATCTCATTTTTATTTGTAGTTTCTCTGTTTTATTTCAATATCCTGATATTCAAGAGGTTCTTTGTAAAGAGTCTCTTTTTCGCCTTTGCCGTTGTACTGCCATGCGGCAACGTACATATAATCGTTGTCGTTGCGCTGGGTCTCGCCATCGGCGGTCTGGTGCTCGATGCGGAAATGACCTCCGCACGACTCGTTGCGGTGCAGGGCATCGGTGGCTATCAGTTTGGCAAGCTCGAAATAGTCGGCCAAACGCAATGCTTTTTCCAACTCGGGATTCATCTGCTCGTTGGTGCCCGGCACAAGAACGTCGTTTTCAAACTCTTTCTGCAGCTCGTCGATGGCACCGAGTGCTTTTTCGAGACTTTCGGCAGTGCGTCCCATTCCAACGTTCTCCCACATTATCAGCCCCAGCTTGCGGTGGAAATAGTCCACAGGCTTGGTGCCGCCAACTGCCAACAGGTTGTTTATCCGCAACTTGACTTCGGTTTCGGCTTTTTCAAACTCCACGGTGTCGGTTGTGGGCTTGGAAGTATAAATTTCGTCGGCAAGATAGTTTTGCAAGGTGTATGGCAGCACGAAATACCCGTCGGCCAAACCCTGCATCAGCGCCGAAGCGCCAAGACGGTTGGCTCCGTGGTCGGAGAAATTGGCCTCGCCTATGGCGAAAAGTCCCGGTATGGTGGTCTGCAACTCGTAGTCCACCCAAAGTCCGCCCATGGTGTAATGCACGGCGGGATAAATCATCATCGGGGTTTCGTAGGGATTCTGTGCCGTTATCTTTTCGTACATCTGGAAAAGGTTGCCGTAGCGGGCTTCCACCACGTCCTTGCCCAGACGTTGTATTGCCGAAGCGAAATCGAGGTACACCGCAAGGCCAGTCTTGCCCACGCCGTAGCCTGCGTCGCAGCGTTCCTTGGCGGCACGGGAGGCCACATCCCTCGGCACGAGGTTGCCGAAAGCGGGATAGCGACGTTCGAGGTAGTAGTCGCGGTCTTCCTCTTTTATGTCGGTGGGCTGCAGCTCGCCGGAGCGCAGTTTCTCCACGTCGGCTTTGTTTTTCGGCACCCAGATGCGTCCGTCGTTGCGCAGACTTTCGCTCATCAGCGTCAGTTTCGACTGGTAGTCGCCCTTGACGGGGATGCAGGTGGGGTGAATCTGCACGTAGCACGGGTTGGCGAAATAGGCACCATGTTTGTGGCAGTTCCACGCCGCCGAAACGTTGGAGTTCATGGCGTTGGTGGATAGGTAATACACGTTGCCGTAACCACCGGTGGCCATCACTACGGCATGTGCTGCAAAACGTTCTATCTCTCCTGTAACGAGATTTCGGGTTATAATGCCGCGGGCCTTGCCGTCGACAACCACGAGGTCGAGCATCTCGTGACGCTCGTGCAGGGTGACGGTTTTGCGGGCTATCTGACAGCTGAGGGCGCCGTAAGCACCGAGCAGCAGCTGCTGTCCCGTCTGTCCGCGGGCGTAGAAAGTGCGCGACACCTGTGCTCCGCCGAAGGAGCGGTTGTCGAGGTAGCCGCTGTATTCGCGGGCAAAAGGCACGCCCTGTGCCACACATTGGTCTATAATGTCGGAGCTGACTTCGGCCAAGCGGTACACGTTGGCTTCGCGGGCACGGTAGTCGCCTCCTTTTATGGTATCGTTGAAAAGTCGCTGAACGCTGTCGCCGTCGTTCTGGTAGTTCTTGGCGGCGTTGATACCGCCCTGTGCGGCGATGGAGTGCGCTCGGCGCGGACTGTCGCTGATGCAGAAAATGTCCACATTGAAACCCAACGCCCCGAGGGTGGCGGCGGCCGAAGCGCCAGCAAGTCCCGTACCCACGACTATAACGTTGAGTTTGCGCTTGTTGGCGGGATTTACAAGTTTCTGTTTGGCCTTGTAGTTGGTCCATTTCTCTGCCAAAGGACCTTCGGGTATCTTAGAATCTAATTGTGCCATAGTTTAGTGCCTTTGTTAGAAAAACAAGAAATAAATTGGTATTGACGAGAATCCGACCACGATGATGACTGCGTAAATCCACGCAAGCCATTGGATTACAGCATTGTATTTATTGTGGTTAAGTCCCAAAGTCTGGAACGCCGACGGAATGCCGTGTACGATGTGGAATCCCAGCACAAAGAACATTATTATATATAGTATGGCATAAATCGGCACTCGGAAAATATCTTTGGCCACGTTGTAAAAGTCGGGCTTGAAATAAGGGAGCACCTCTTTATATGGTTCAATGTCGCTGGCAGTAAGGTTTGCTATCCACTCATAATCTTCAGTAAAGAGGCTGTTTTCCTGTGATTTTTTTAATAATTCTTCAATCGCCTTTTCCTGTATAGCAGGAGGTTCATCTTTAGAATAAAGAAGTTGTTTCAAATTTACAATTTGTTCTATCTTAATCATATATTTGCCTTCCACCCATCCGGTTTTCACGAAATAGAAATGGCAGAAATGCATCATCAGCAGGCAGAGCAGCAGAATTCCCGTCCAGATGGCGAATTTAGAGCCGAACGAGGTCTTGGTTTTCTGCGGGCGGTGGTAACGTTGCGGACGGGCTTTGAGGTTCTGTATCTGCAAAGCGATGGTCAGCAGTATGTGAACTATTATCGTTGCGAAAAGCACCACCTCGAACACTTTCACCACGTAGTTGGTGCCCATAAAGTTGGAGGCCGCACGGTACCAGATGCCGCCGTCGCCGCGCAGCAGGCACAGGTTGATGCCCAGATGCACGCCAACAAACAGCACGAGGAACAGTCCGAGCAGCGCCACAACTATTTTCTTGCTTATCGAGGCTATCTTTGGAAGGTTCATTGCGTTGATTTTTAAGCGGTTGTACTATTTATCTATCGAAAGCAGGAACTCTTCGTTGCTGAGGGTGTTCTGCATCTGTTTTTTGAGGAATTCCATAGCTTCCACCGAGGTCATCTCCGATACGAAGTTGCGCAGGATGAGTATGCGCTGCAGCATGTCGGCGGGTATCAGCATATCGTCGCGGCGGGTGCTGGATGCCAGTATGTCGATGGCCGGGAAGATCCGTTTGTTGGAGAGCTTGCGGTCGAGCTGAAGCTCCATGTTGCCGGTGCCCTTGAATTCCTCGAAAATAACGTCGTCCATCTTGGAGCCTGTCTCGGTAAGGGCTGTGGCAATGATGGTTAGCGAGCCACCGTTTTCGATGTTACGAGCCGCGCCGAAGAAACGTTTGGGTTTCTGCAGGGCGTTGGCCTCCACACCGCCCGAAAGCACCTTGCCGGAGGCCGGAGCCACAGTGTTGTAGGCGCGTGCCAGACGTGTGATGGAGTCGAGCACTATCACCACATCGTGGCCGCACTCGGTCATACGTTTGGCCTTTTCAAGAACGATGTTGGCGATTTTTACATGATGTTCGGCCGATTCGTCGAAAGTGGAGGCAATAACCTCGGCATTTACGCTGCGGCGCATGTCGGTAACCTCTTCGGGACGTTCATCTATCAGCAACACAATAAGATACACTTCGGGGTGGTTGTAAGCGATGGCGTTGGCCACCTCTTTCAACAGGGTTGTCTTACCGGTCTTGGGCTGAGCCACGATAAGTCCGCGCTGGCCCTTGCCGATAGGCGTAATCATGTCGATGATACGTGTGGACATGCTTTCCTGCGGATGCCCGGTGAGTTTGAATTTCTCTTCGGGGAACAGCGGTGTGAGCGAGTCGAACGGCACGCGGTCGCGGATACGTTCGGGCGACAGGCCGTTGATTTCCAGCACTTTCACCAAGGGGAAGAATTTCTCGCCTTCGCGCGGCGGACGCACGGTGCCACGGATGGTGTCGCCGGTCTGCAAGCCGAACAGCCGTACCTGCGACTGAGATACATAGATGTCGTCGGGCGAATTGAGGTAGTCGTAGTCCGACGAACGCAGGAAACCATAGTTTTCGTTGGGGATTATCTCCAGAACGCCTTCGGCCTCCACAACGCCGTCACTGTCAAAGGGATATTCCTGTTTCTGCGGACGTTTGTTCTCGGCAGGCTTGTTGTCGTTCTGCTCGTTCGATTTCTCTACTATAATCTGGAAGATATCTTCGCCGCCCTTGTCCTCGGCGTCATTCTGTGGGGTTGCTTCGGCGGTTTCTTTGTTAGTAGCTGGCTCTTCAACCTCGGCGCGATTGGCTTCTTGGTTGTTTTTGAACGCATTGGGGACAATCACTTCGGGGATGGGGCGCGATTCCTCGGCTTTCTTAGGTTCGGCAGTGTTTGCAGCTTCGGTCTTGACGGTGGTATTTTTACCGTTGGATTTGTCGTTGCGGGTTTTGCGTTTGGGACGCGGTGTTTCGCTAAGGGCTTCCTCGATGGTTAGCGGGGCTTCAGCGGTCTCTGCTTTCGGCTCCACTACGGATGCTTCGTCGGAAGATTTATTTTCATCCACTGCATCAAACGCTTGAGGTTCAACCACTTTACGTTCTATAAGATCCATATCTATCTCATCCATCACACCTTCGGAGAGGATTATGTCGTCCGGCAGGTCAGTAATGTCGGGATGACGTAGGATAAGACGAGTGTTGGGAGTTTTAACCTCCGGAATCTGAGGCACTTCGGGCAGAAGCACATCGTTTATATCGATATTGGATACGGGGTCGGCATCCACGTCGGGGAAAAGTTTCTTTTCGGCAGGCTTTTCGGCTTTGACTTGTTTTTGTGCCCTGTGGGCGCCGTGCGACATGTTGGACTCGGCTATGGGCTTGGGTTTAAGCCTTGCGCGCTTGGGACGCGGAGCCACTTTCGGCTGGGATTCTTCGGCAGGGTCGGGATTTGCAGCCTGATGGTCCAAAATCTTGTAAATCAATTCGTTTTCGGAAAGCTTGGAAGCTCTGGAGATGCCTAAGTCCTTGGCAATCTCTATCAAACTTACAAGTGCGGTTTTTGTCAGTTCTTCTTTAGTGTACATCAAATTTGTTTTTATTGTCCCAATTTAAAAAATTCAAAACATTGCAAAAAAATGCCAATTTATTATTTTTCAAAGAAATGCAACGGTGAATCTTAAAAATCGGGCTTGATTTTCGTTTGCAAAGATATGAAAAAAAAATCAATTTTCGGTCCTGTTGCAAAAATTATGAATTATTTTTTTATCAACAGCATTGTTTTGATAATTATTTTTCAATTATATACAATAAAAAACATGTTTGTTGAGTTACGAGAAAGGAAATAATTTGGCGAACCAGACTTTTTTAAAACCAAGAAACACTCGTTATAAGCATGAAATCAAGAAATATACGCGGCATTATCTTAAGCGTTGCTTTATTACTTGCAACACTCTTTTCTCCATCGTCGGCTTTCTCGCAAGTGATCGAAAATACCGACATGGATTACTTTATCAACGCATATACAGCCAATTACGACAGTCTTCTCCACCACTATTATTTCCGTAAAAACAAACAACTTGTCAACAGCAAATACAAACTTGGTTCGCCCGCTACCGAAAAAGTTGATTTCGAAACAGTTACCGACAGCATGATATATAGACGTCTGCTCTCGCTGAACACCAAAGTTCCGTTGGAATACAATCCAATTGTTCGCGGCTATGTATCTATGTATTTGAAAAAAATGAACCACAGCATCGACGTGATGCTCTCGATGGCAGAATACTATTTTCCAATGTTCGAAGAAGTGTTGGATAAATACGGAGTCCCCTGTGAACTTAAATATCTTGCCATCATCGAATCGGCACTCAACACCAACGCCGTATCGAAAGCTGGTGCCACAGGACTTTGGCAGTTTATGATGCAGACGGGGCGCAACTACGACCTCGAGATAAACACTTTCGTTGACGAACGCCGCGACCCGCTTAAGGCCACCCATGCCGCCGCACGTTATCTCCGCGACTTGAACAGAATTTACAACAACTGGCCTCTTGCCATCGCCTCATACAACTGCGGTCCGGGCAACGTAAACAAAGCCATCGCCCGCTCCGGCGGTGCCCGTTCGTTCTGGGGTGTTTACAGCTATCTTCCTCGCGAAACACGCGGTTACATACCTGCTTATATCGCCGCAGTGTATATGATGAATTTCTACGGCCTGCACGGTCTGCATCCCAAACACATTTCAATCCCCACCGCCAACGACACCGTCGTTGTACATAAAGATGTAGATTTCGCCTCGGTGCAGAAATACGTGGGAATCTCCATCGACGAACTGAAAAACCTCAACCCTCAATACAAACTGCAATTTATCCCGCAATCGGAAAAAGGCTATGCGCTCAGACTTCCCACCAACAAAATCAACGTTTTCCTAAAATACCAAGACTCCATCTATTCACACTCCCGCGACTCGCTGCTCAACAGCGCTGTAAAGGAATGGAAATCAGTAAAAACCATCACGCACAGGGTGCGCAAAAACGAGACGGTAGGCCGTGTGGCCGAAATGTACGGCGTTTCCGCTGCCGATATTCGTCGTTGGAACAACCTCTCGAAAAAAGCCAAACTGAAAAGCGGTCAACGACTAATAATTTACAAGAAAACCCAAATAACCAAAGATACAATAAAAAGCGACAACAACGAAACAACAAAGATTGCGCCAAAAGACTCTATCGTAGTTGCAGATACAAACGACCTGAAGCCCACAGAAAAAAGTGGCAGCTCACGTAATTCCACTAAGAAACAAGGGAAAGAAGAAAAGAAGGTAACCGTTGCAAAAAACGACACCGTTCAAAATACGGAGACCAACAAAAAAGAGGAACCGGCTCCGAAGACCGAGACCAAGAAGACTCCGGCCAAACCTGCTGCAAAGACTATCACACACACTGTGAAATCGGGTGAGAACCTTTTCAGGATAGCCCAGAAATACAACACAACTGTTGATAAAATAAAGAAAGACAACAACCTGAAAAACGACAACATAACCGTGGGCAGAAAACTCGTTATCAAGAAATAACATCCCCTGCCCCGCTTTCTTATTCAGCGGAAATCAGTATTTTACCGAGATTTAAGGTCGTTTTCGAGCAACGACAGACCTCCCATTGCCGTCTCTTTGTACAGACTGGGTATGTCCTTGCCCGTAAGTTTCATTGTGTCAACCACTTTGTCGAAACTGATAATGTGCTTTCCGTCGGACATCATGGAATAAAGGTTTGCGTCCAAGGCTCTGAGTGCGGCAAAGGGGTTGCGCTCGATGCAGGGAATCTGCACCAGTCCGCAGATGGGGTCGCAGGTGAGGCCGAGGTTGTGCTC